>CALZJG010000078.1 GCA_945787555.1 uncultured Chromatiaceae bacterium
ATGATGACGTGTCGCATTCCTAAATCTTGCTGTGCGACGCTTATCGCGACGTCGTCGCCTTGGCCGAATTCCATGTACTTGTCAGCGGTCTTGCGCTAGACTCCCGCGCGATTATTAAGAAACTCTGCACATAATTGATAGATCGATAGATTTTCTCGCACGGGAAGTTTGATCGCCAGATCAACGACAGCGGACACCATTCAATGGAGGATAACGATGAAGTCATATTCGGTCGGCATAGTCAGCGCCGCTCTACTCGCTTTTACCACCCTGCCCAGTTACGCGGGAACCTGCCACAGCGTCGCGGGCGTGGTCACATCCTTTCCAGACCCTGCCTGCCAAGTTGAAAATGAATTTCCTCAAGATCAAGCAGACTGGTACCTCCCAGGTGTGCCAAACAAAGATCGTTGTTTCACCGTCATCGGCCTGGGCACCGCCGCCTTCAGGGGCGCGGCCGGCCTCACCACGGTCCCGGTGGCCGATGTGAATGGGGGGGTAATCACTACGCCACTTGGCTTCCCACCTGTACCCCCCTTCCCGAATTCAGACCGAGGTAATCTCACCGGCTTTACATCCCAAGCCGTCCTCACGGGAAGACTGAAAGGCCTGCGGGGCAGCCTGTACACGAAAGACACGGGGTACATCGTCCCGGACCCTGACCCAGCGACTGGCGCATGGGTCGGCCAAGTGCTGATCATCGTCGGCGGCACCGGTGGCTTCGAGAACGCAACCGGCACCATCAGCGTCGCCGGCAAGGAAGTCGGCGGTTGGGCTAATTACAGCGGCTTCGTCTGTGAGGGCGACCGCTGAGGGGTCGCGTTCGCCGCTGACGTGAATCAGCGATTCCTTCGCTCATGCGTCAGCGGCTAAGGACGCAGTTGATTATTGGTCGTGTAGACCTCTTCATACTCCCTCGCCTGTGGGTAGGCGAGGGCTCTTGTGGGAGCGCATCCTAGCCGTTCGCCCCCATCTCACCCTTCCTCCCTAAAGGGGGAACGAGTCTTATGACTCATGCGTCGCACCATTCATCAGTGTCCCTACGCGCTGATGCAACATGACACGCGACCTTGAAACGCGCCGGATCAGCCGTCCAGTGACAAAGGTGGCATGACCGCGATAGATGAACCGTGGACTGGGCCGCGGCCAGTGCGGTAGCGGTGACTGACCCCGTTGGACAGATCACGATGGAATAGAAACCGCGCCAGGCGCGCGCGTCGACTGCAAGGCGTATCCGCCGCGCTCGGCGAAATTCAATTGATGACCGCTGCACGGCGTGATTACCGCTGCACGGTAGCCGAAATAGGCTATGCCATGATGAATTCGATACGCCGGAAATCGGCCGCCCACCCAGTCCTATAGACTCTGAGGAACGTCAACGGGTGCAAGCCGCACTTTCGAGCTTATATTCCAGGCAGGAAAACCTGCTGTCGACCTGACTCGTGACCTAGTCCTGAGCAGTCGAGTCGCTGACGAACCCACCGCAATTCGCCCTAAGCATTACGGCGCAGCGGCATGGCGAGGTAGATCGCGCGAGCATCAATCTTCTCTCGGAATCACCCGTGTTTTGGTGGGCGAGCATAGTTCGTATTGAATGCCCCGCCAGGTGATGCGCCGCGTGGTGAGCGAGTACAAAGTGTTAATCAGCGTGAGTATCGATGCCATGGGTGCCGAGAAGATGTAGTGCCAACGCAGGGTGCGGACTTCCTCCGTCAACTGCGGCAACAATGCTGGCAAGGAGCCGAACAACCAAGCCGCGTTGACAAGCTGCAGGGGCGATAGCAGCAAACATCCCGCCCCTATCAAGAAATCCGTGCTACCGATATAGAACCAAGCGCCGAGACTAAAGAAACCGTATATCAGCAACACGTTCGCCAGTGCATGACCGATCGCTGTCGACCACCACAAGGGCGGGAAATAAACCCGAGAAATCACCGATTGCCGGTTGGTGAACTCCAATGTTTCCGCCAGAGTAGAGGCCTCATAAGATACAGCGATACAGGTCGGAACGAAACGCAGTTCCAGCCCGGACCCGCGCACCCCAAGCGTGAACGTCATATCATCGGATACAGCGTTCTGCCAGGCCTCCGCGATGTTCGCCCGCTCGAAGATCTCGCGGCGTATCGCCATCGCTCCACCCCAAGCGAAATTACGTTTCGAGTCGACCAGGAATGGCAATGCACCGGCATTCCAGGTACTGCGCAACAGCGACCCAACGGTAGGACGCGGTGGATGGTACCAACGATAGCCGGTGGTACCACCGACCCCCGGTTCACTCAACGGCGCCACGAGTCGGCCGATGAAGCCTCGATCCGGGCGGATATCAGAATCGACAAAGACCAACACCTTTGTCTGATCGGAAAGTTGATCTAACGCGGCGAGTTGATTGTTGAGTTTCTGAGCGCGGTCTGAACTGATCCCGGCAACCAACAATTTCATATTGAGTTGGGGATTATCCGTCGATACTTCTTGGATGATTCCTTGCAGCGCATAAAAAGCAGGGTCATCTTCGGTGGCGACGACGAAAACTAGCTCGAGTGCCGGATAGTCCTGTTCCACCAGCGCCAGAATATTTTCCCTGAATCCGGGGTCCAGCCCTTTGCAGGGCAGTATCGCCACGACGGGCGGCGAGCCGGTAGGCTGTCGCTTGCGCTCGACCAGCTCAGGTAGTCGACGCTTGAAGCGGGCGGTCAGCAGCAGCGGAACGAGCCCGAGCACCAAAGTAAGCGTAAGCAGCGCGGCGTTGAATGAGAAACTCATATGCATTCTTTTGGGATGGCCTGTTGCGAAAGCGTTATTAGCACTGAATTTGGTCGCCGTGATAACGATGCCCTGTTTGCGCATGGTCTCCCGGCAACTGCTCAGCAAGACCCGCAAATGATATTTCGCTAACGACTGTGCTTCTTAAGCATGACCATCATGTTATCTTGCTTTCCCTTAGGAAAAAAATAGCCGAACAAAGCGTAATACCACAAAGCAGGAGTACCAAGAAGAATACTCCACTTAGGTGGATCGAATGCCGACTCCATGTCATTACCATGAGCCTTCATGAAAGTCTCAAAAAAGCGTCGCGACGTTCCAGGTAACCACGAATCTCGAAACCAGCGCCGAAATATCGTTTTCTCGAGAAATCCGCTCTCGCCACACAAGTCGAGCAGCACCCTCTCCGACAAGATATGGATATGGTATGGCATGTGTAAGATATGGATGTATTCTTCAGGGTCAGAAAGATCAATGCCATCGGCTCGTGGCGTCTGAATACACAACAGACCACCCGGCTTTAACAGATTCTCGAAAGTTTGAATCAAAGCCTTTGGGGACTCAACATGCTCGATCACGTCGAAGCTGACTACGACATCGTAGTGAGCGGATAAGGCGCTAGGCTGCTTGTACTTGCTGACATAAGCGTCATAACCAGTACAATTGTTATAACCTTTCCCACGTAGATAATCGAGAAACAGGCCCGTACCGCACCCATAGTCGAGCATGGAATGCTTTTTAGTCAGCCCATTATTCTCCAATCGCCGCAGAATGACACTGAACCATGCATTGGCGAAGTAATTCAGCTTATCCTCGCTGTGGAGAGTATAATTTTCATAGTAAGAGGATATGTTTTCTACTTCTTCACAATGTAGCGACACACATTCTCGGCAGCGCCAAACCATGAATTTCTGATCTCTAAACTTGCGAATGTTTGACCTTATGCTAGCCTGTTCTGAAGGTTCACCAGCGCAACCACAGAGCGTACAAATTTGACTATGCAATTTACTCCTCCTTAGTGAATACGCCATTCGCATAAGGCCATCCATCCGCCCGTGCACAGCAAGGCCAGTAATCATATAGGCACAGGCCCTGCTCCCTCTATCGTACCAATAGCCTCCATAGCGGCCGAACGGCTTGGAAGCTTAATGATGCTCGACTGGAGACAGAGAGAGGGTAGCTATGCCCTATTTACCCATAATAGGTCAGTTAATTATGCAATGAGCTATTAAGCACAAGCGCCAGCAGGGCGACTCATCTCAATCTCACACACACACCCAACGTCTCCGCATATTCACACCCAGAGGATCCTGATTATCTGAACATCAACCAGTTATATCAGGCGGTGCGCCTCGAACGAGGAGGGCCGGAACAGTCGCAGCGCCTATTCAGGCTAGCCTTGTATAACGACTATCATACCCGGCTAGTGACGGCTTTCTATAGTATAAGCTAGACCATATGCGCTATGTAGGCATACTGCTACGCATAAGTACTTGTGATTCATCCGGTCGTA
>CALZJG010000079.1 GCA_945787555.1 uncultured Chromatiaceae bacterium
GAGGGCGACACCACCCCGGTGGGCTCGTTCGAGACCGGCAAGAGCCCCTACGGCCTCTACGACATGTCGGGCAACGTGTGGGAATGGACCGCCTCGTGGTATCTGCCCTACCCGGGCAATACCCGCCCCAGCGAAAACTACGGCGAACAATACAAAGTGCTCAAGGGCGGCTCGTGGTGGGATTGCTCGTTCTACAAGTGCGGGATCTCGGCGCCGGTGTTTAATCGTAGTTTTTTCAACCTGCGCGTCAAAAACGCAAGCTTCGGGTTCCGTTGTGCCAAGGATGCAAGCTAGCTATTCATTGCCACTTCATTGCAGCCTCGTCGTGCTGAGCGGCGCCCTGTTGCTCGGCTGTGGTGGCGAGCCGCCGCCAGCGGCCCCGCCCGCGCCTATCGTCAATACAGAGATGGTGCTGGTTTTTGCCGGTGAATTCATCATGGGCAGTGACAAGGTCGACGAGCAAGGTTCGCAGCAAGACTTCGGTTTGATCGATCCGCTTTATCTTAACGAGCATCCGCGTCGTGACTATTATCTCGACGCCTATCTCATCGACAAATACGAAGTCACCAACCAGGACTACAAGGTCTTTCTGCGCACGGTGCAGAAATATGATGATCCCTTGATTTGGGTGCAAAACGGTTACAACGTCAGCGATGAAAAGTTACGCGGGGCGCATGTGGACAGCCTGCGCTGGATCGCCAGCGAGTATTTCAAATTGGACATGGATACTCGGCAAATGGACAAAGAGTCTTTGTTGCGTGAAATGCTGGCCGTGCAGCGTCATCGTGACACCTTGCCCGTCACGGGCGTGAGTTGGTACGACGCGCACGCCTATTGCACCTGGGCGGGCAAGCGCTTGCCCAGCGAGGCGGAATGGGAGAAGGCGGCGCGCGGCCCCGAGGGGCGTGAGTATGTGTGGGGTGAGGAATGGAAACCGGAGAATGCCAATACTGGTGAGGATCGCGAGGAAGACAACGCCGTCATGCCGGTGGGCTCCTATGCCGAGGATCGCTCGTATTACGGCGTTTACGACCTGGCGGGCAATGTCTCGGAGTGGGTGGAGGACTGGTATCAAGCCTACCCTGGGTCTGACTACAGCCATCCTGCTTTTGGCGAGATACACAAAGTCATGCGCGGCGGCGGCGCGGGTTTAGGGCACTATGCTCTGAGCGCTTTTTTTCGTGGCGCGCGCCGTGCGCATGCTGATCCCACGCTGACCGGCACTGACGTGGGCTTTCGATGTGCTCAGGACGTCGTGCCGCAGAAATAACTGCGGGCGGATAACGCCTCGGGCGGTATCATGCGACGTTGGTTGGCGTCGACCTGCTGTTGGAAAACGACTCAAAAGCGCAACGCCGGCGCGTTAAACGCGCTTAGACGTTGTGATGTACCACGTTCAATATCTAACGGAAACTTAGCGGCAGGCTGTCAACGCGTTATTGGCGGCGCGGTTTGGGGCGTTCGCCGATGCGCACGGGCATTTCCACTGGGCTGCCGGCGCGGAGCACTTTTAGTGTAATCTCATTTCCCGGTGGTATGGCTGCGATGATGTTCATGGCCGCGCGCGCATCGCGCACCGGTTGATCATCCACCTCGAGCAATATGTCCCCGGGCGCGAGACCGGCCTGATCCGCGGCCCCGCCCATCAGGACGCCGGCGACGATGGCGCCCGCCGTGCTGCGCAAGCCGAAGGACTCCGCCAGTTCCGGTGTGACGTCTTGTACGTTGACGCCTAACCAGCCGCGGATCACGCGACCTTGCTCCACCAGTTGTTGCATTACCGCTTTGGCGAGGCTGGCGGGGATGGCGAAGCCGATGCCTTGGGAGCCGCCGCTGCGTGAGAAGATCGCGGTGTTGATGCCTACCAGTTGGCCGTGGGCGTTGATGAGTGCGCCCCCCGAGTTGCCGGGGTTAATGGCGGCGTCGGTTTGGATGAAATTCTCGAACGTGCTGATACCCAGTTGAGTACGTCCCGTGGCGCTGATGATGCCTTGGGTCACCGTCTGGCCCACGCCGAAGGGATTGCCGATGGCCAATACCACGTCGCCGACACGCAGATTGTCCGCTTGCGTGAAGGTGATGTGCGGCACGCTGTCGAAATCCGCCTTGAGCAAGGCAAGATCCGTCTCCGGGTCGCTGCCCACCACTAGCGCGCTGGCGCTGCGCCCATCGTTGAGGGCGACTTGGATTTCGTCGGCGCCTTCGATGACGTGATTATTGGTCAGCAAATAGCCTTGCGCGCTGACGATGACCCCGGAACCCAGGCTGGATTCCATGCGTTGGCGCGGCACCGCCGGGTCTTGGCCGAAAAAGCGCCTGAAGAAAGGGTCTTCCAAGAGCGGAGAGCGTTGCGTGACGACCTTGGTGGTGTAGATGTTGACCACCGCCGGGGCGGCTATTTGTACGGCGTGTGCATAGGAAACCGCGCCGCCGCCCTCTCCATCTTCAAGTGCCGGCGCAGGTGCTTCGGTAATTAGCACCGTCGGACGGGTCTCGAACGTTTCGGGCCGAAACAACAGCAGCAATACGAACGCGAAAGCCAGGCCGGCGATTGCGGCTTCGAACAAGAACACGAATAGTTTGCGTAACGGCATCGATTGGTTACCCTAGCTTGAGAATTCGCATCCGCGCTGGCGAAGAAGCTGGCCGCACTCATTGTTGTTTGTGTGCAGGCTGCCGCTGCCGGGTGCGACCGCACGATATTAACGCAAGCGGGATGGAAGCGCATGGTGTCATTGATGTCTTTGGTGTCGTACTTGCATGAGTCGCTGCAAGTCGAGGCCTTCCGCGATTACGCCCCCAATGGTTTGCAGGTGGAGGGGCGTGCGGAGGTGCGACGCTTGGCGAGTGGCGTGACCGCCAGTCGGGCGGTGGTGGAGGCGGCCATCGCGGCCGGCGCCGATGCGCTGTTGGTGCATCATGGCTATTTTTGGCAGGGCGAAGACGCGCGCATCGTGGGGATGAAAAAGCGGCGCGTCGGTTTGTTGTTGGCCCATGACGTCAGTTTGCTGGCTTATCACTTGCCGCTCGATGCGCATGCGCAGTTTGGTAACAATGTGCAACTGGCGCAGCGCTTGGGGATTGCCGTGAGCGGCCGCTTCGGTCCCGACCCCGCCTTGGTTATGCACGGTGAGTTGCCACAGCCGCTGTCGCCTGATGGACTCGCTCGCTTGCTTGCAGAGCGCTTGGGTCGTGCGCCATTGCATATCCGTGTTGGCGATGCGGCGATACGCTCAGTCGGCTGGTGCACGGGGGCGGCGCAAAAATACTTGGAAGCCGCCGCCGCGCAGGGCTTGGATGCTTACATCAGTGGTGAGGTCTCTGAGTCCACGGTACATGCGGCGCGCGAATTGGGGATTCATTATTTTGCCGCCGGCCATCATGCCACCGAGCGCTATGGTGTGCAGGCTTTGGGGGCGCATTTGGCGGAAAAATTTAGTCTAGAGCATTTTTTTGTCGAAGAAGACAATCCAGTTTGATAATAATTCCTCGGAATTGCATGATTCTGTGTCTTTTGTGGGGGCATACGTCCCTGTTTCGATGCGGGGAGTTGCCAATCAAAGCGCTTGTTATTGGTGTGTAAGATTAAATTCCCCGCGAGCGTTGACAGGCTTGCAAGGGTTGGTCTACGATTCGAGCCCTAACACCGAAAACAAAATCGTAAATAATTACGATGACACGGTGGGTTTTCCCGGCATTCAAATACAACAACGGGAAAATCGATTGTAAGGGTGGATCTCGCCCGTGAGGGCACGTAAAGGGGTTAAGGGGAGTGGCCAAGATGTTTTCTATCCCACCGCATTTGTGTAGCCACACAACCGGGTGTGCAGGCAATGCTTACGGCGTTGTCGGCTGCGCACCGGGGCGGAATCCCTGCTGGCAATCAGACGCGCAGCCGCACTAACTAGTGGCTGTTTTATTGCGCTTGATTGTGTACGGGCGATTCCAACCACGGAAAACGGAATAAACTGGTGAAAGCCAATTGAGGGTGACGATGTCGAACAGCTTCAGCATTGGACTCATGGCGGGGCGGCGGTTTGCGTCGCGGGAAACAAGGGAGAGCGGGATGGCTCGGGTGCTTTGGGCGCCATTTCTAGCGGCGCTGGTCGCCGTTTTCGTTTTACTCTCCTCTCCTGTGACGTATGCCGAAGTGCCGAACGCGGTGCCGCCTAAGGGCGAGCACAACGGCAAAGACGTACCGCAGCCTATCGAGTTCCCACACGATATACACGCCAAAATTAACGAGATCAACTGCATGTACTGCCATACCTATGCGCGGCGCAGCAAGGTGGCGGGGATTCCCCCCACCAGTAAGTGCATGGGTTGTCATAGCGTGATCGCGACGGATAAGCCGCGCATCCAGAAGTTGACTGAATACTGGGAAAAACGTGAGTCCCCGCCGTGGAAGAAGGTGCACGACGTTCCCGACTATGTGCACTTTACTCATGAGAAGCACCTCAAGCGATTCGTCTTCGATAATGAAGGCATGGAAGTGGAGCGTGTTTCGGAGGTGTGTGCCTTCTGTCATGGCGAGGTCAAGAATATGACTGTCGCCAATAAGGTGAAGCCGCTGAACATGGGGTTCTGCGTGCGCTGTCATGAGGCCAACGACGGTCCTTCGGACTGCTGGAAGTGCCATAAATGACGCAGCGGCCATAATTAGGCGCGCACTAAGGCGGCGCTCTGGGAGCGCCTAGGCAACGACCGAAACGGATGGCTTACTTATGAGTGGTAACCAAATCAACCGCAGAGACTTCTTGAAGATCATGGGGTGGAGTGGTGCAGGTGTCGCGCTGGCTGGCTGCGACCGCCCCACCACCGTCACCCTGCATGAAGGTAAAGAAGAAGTAGTTTCCTACCTCATGCCGGAGGAATATGTCATTCCCGGTGTGGGCGTGTATTACGCAACCACCTGTCAGCAATGCCCGGCCGGCTGCGGTATTCATGGCCGCGTGCGTGAAGGCCGGGTGTTGAAGGCCGAAGGCAATCCCGACTCGCCGGTGAATTACGGTAAGTTGTGTCAGATGGGGCAGGCTGGCGTACAGGGCCATTACAACCCGGACCGGATGACTAAGCCGCATATCCGCAAGGGCGGCAACTTGGTCGAGGCCAGCTGGGACGAGGCGATGGCGCTGCTCAAGCAGAAGGTCGGCCCCGATTCCGGCTTGGCCGGCGATCGATTCGCTTGGTTTACGGGGCAGGTCAGCGGCCATCAAGCCGTGCTCGTCAATGCCTTGATGGACAGCTTGGGATCCGAGCGCCATTACGTTCATGAAGTGGTCAATAACGCCGTCACGCGTGCCGTGAATAAGGACATGCTGGGCGTTGCGACGCCGCGCTACCGCATTGATGAGGCCAAGGCAATATTGTCCTTCGGCGCTGATTTCTTAGGTGCCGGGCAGTCACCCGTCCATTACGCCACCGAGTACGCCACGTTCCGCACCGGTGACCGCGGTGTTTTGATGGTCGCCGAGCCCAAAATGAGCCTCACGGGCGCCAATGCCGACTTGTGGATGGCGGTGCGTCCGGGTACGGAGGGCGTATTGGCCCTGGGTATCGCCAATGAGTTGGTGATCCGACACAAGCGTAAGATCGATAACCTGCCTGCCGAGGTGCGTGATCTCATCACGCATTATGACCTCGACACCACGGCCCAGATTACCGGCGTCGCGGGTGATCGCATCGTTAAAGCGACACAATGGCTGCACAGTCGCACGCCGAGTCTGGTGTTGGCAGGCCAGTCTGCGGAAAATCAGGCGCATGGTTATCAGATCGCCGCCGCCACCATGTTGCTCAATATGGTGTTGGGTAACGTCGGTCGCACCATCGTGCCGGGGACGGAGCTGCCGTTCCCGCAGTTGGCCGCCAAGCAAGGGGGGACGGCGGATCTCCGTGCCTTCGCCAAGGCGGTCGAACAGGGTGCCTATGATGCCGTGTTCTTCTACAACACTAATCCCGCCTACACCGCACCGTCTTATATGAAATTGGCGGAGAAGCTGCAGAGCAAAGTGGGCTTCAAAGTCGTGTTGACGCAGTTCCCGGATGAAACGGCGAAGCAAATAGCGGACTTGGTATTGCCGCTGCACTCTCCCTTCGAGGACTGGGGAACGCATGTGGCGGCATCCTCCTATGACGAGGCCGTCATCAGTATGCAGCAGCCTTTGATGGAGCCGCTGTACCCCACTACGCGCGGTTTCGGTGATATCGTGCTGGATGTGCTCAAGATGCGCGACAGCGACAACTACGGCCAGTATGCCGATTATTATGCTTATCTGAGTCAAGCGTTCGGTGCCCTGTCGGCTGATTGGCAAAAGACTTTGCAAACGGGTCTGTTGAAGGTCGAAGGGCAAGCCCAACGCATCAACGCCAAAGCCGTTAAGGTTAGCTTGCCCGACTACAAACAGAACGCAGAGTTTCCCTATCATCTGGTTCCCTCGGCACGTTTGGGCCTGTGGGACGGTCGTCATGCCAACATACCGTGGTTGCAGGAAGCCCCCGATCAAATCAGTAAGGTGGTGTGGGATTCGTGGGCGGAGATGCATCCCGCCACAGCCGACAAGCTCGGTGTATCAACTGGCGACTACATTACTGTGACTTCCGATCAGGGCACCATCGAAACCCAAGTCTATGTGTTCAATGGTATCCACCCCGACGTCGTGGCCGTGCCGATGGGGCAGGGACACGAAGAGTATGGGCGTTATGCCAAGGGGCGTGGTGTTAACCCCCTAAAACTCATCAGTCCAAAGCATGACGCCAAGACCGGCGAGCTGGCCTTGTACGGGACGCGCGTGAAAGTCGCCAAGGCCGGTCGTAGTGAGGCCTTGGTGCGCATGGGTGGTCCGGGGCGTAATGAGGCGCAGTTGGGCCGCAAGTTAGTCGCCACGGTCACCGCGGATGTGTACAGACGTACGGAGGGCGCTAACGATGTCGCTTAAGAACATACTTGAAAACTGGTCCCAATATCGCAGGGGCCATGAGCAGGGTGGTCACCACGAATATGAACACATGTGGGGTATGGCTATCGACCTCAACAAGTGCATAGGTTGTAATGCCTGCTCGGTGGCTTGCTATGCCGAGAACAATCTCGCCATTGTCGGCAAGCATCGTTACTCCAAGAGCCAGGCCATGCATTGGATGCGTATCGAACGTTATTGGGACGAGCCCGAATTGGAGAAGGCGGGCCTGGTGACCAAGGGGAAAACCATCGAAACGGGCGCCAGCTTCCTGCCTATGCTATGTCAGCAGTGTAACGCGGCCACCTGTGAGCCGGTGTGTCCGGTGGCGGCGACCTACCACACGCCCGATGGCTTGAATGCCCAGGTATACAATCGCTGTATCGGCTCACGTTACTGCTCCAATAACTGCCCGTATCGCTTGCGTTACTTCAACTTCTGGTCTTACTACGAGGATTCCTGGCCCGAGCCGCTGCACATGCAGCTCAATCCGGACCTCTCGGTGCGTGACAAGGGCGTGATGGAAAAATGCACCTTCTGCGTGCAGCGCATCCGCGTCGCCAAGGACGAGGCGAAAATGGCAGATCGTAAGGTGATCGATGGCGAGTTTCAGACTTCCTGCCAACAAAGCTGCCCGACCGACGCGATCGTGTTCGGTGACATGCTCGATCCGCAAAGTCGTGTAACTAAGTTGTGGAAGACCCATCAGGTCGAGTTGGGTAAGAGCAAGCAGTCCAAGCAGAATCCGGATAAACGCGGTTACCGTGTCTTGGAAGGTTTGAACACCGATCCATGCATCATGTACCTGGAGCGGGTGCGCGAGGTCTGAGCGTCGTAGCACCGGTATTTAAGTCAGTGGCCAATCTATAAGAGATCAGGTGGCACATGCAGACGAAAGATATTAACGAAGAGATTAAGTGGGCCCAGATTAACAAGGACGTGTTGCGGAGTATGGAAAATCCGCGCAAGGCCTACTGGGTCGCGGTGGGGATGTGCTTGGCGATGTTGGCCTGCGCGGTCGTGGCGGAAATCTACCAATACCGGACTGGTATGGGTGTCGCCGACCTGAACTGGCCGAACATGTGGGGATTGTACATCGCGACCTTCATCTTCTGGATCGGAATGAGCCATTCCGGCACGTTGTTGTCGGCAATATTGCATATCATTCATGCTGACTGGCGCAAACCGATCTACCGCTTCGCCGAAGCGATGACCACCTTCTCGCTGATGACGGCGGGGCTTTTCCCGGTCATCCACTTAGGGCGGATGTGGAATATGTATTGGGTGCTGCCTTATGTCAGCGACCGCGGCATATGGCCCAATTTCCGCTCGCCGCTGGTATGGGATGCTTTCGCGATCTTCACTTATTTGACTTCGTCGGCGCTGTTCCTGTTCATTGGTATGATCCCCGACTTGGCGATCTGCCGTGACAATGCGCGCGGCTGGCGGAAGAAGTTGTACACTGTATTGTCGCTGGGCTGGGCCGGTACCGACCGTCAGTGGCGGCATTTTCGCAAAACTTACTTATTGATGGCGTGTTTCCTGATTCCGCTAGCGGTGTCGGTGCACTCCATCGTGTCGTCTGACTTCGCCATGTCCATCATGCCGGGTTGGCACGTCACCACGTTCCCGCCGTATTTCGTAGCCGGTGCCTTATACTCCGGATGCGCGGCGATCATCACACTGTTCATCATCTTGCGCTACTTCTTCCGTTTCGAGGAATACATGACGATTCCCATCATGGAGAAGACCTGCAAGCTGACTTTCGCCATCGCCATGGTGTGGACTTACCTCAATCTGATCGAGTTCGCCTCCACCTGGTACGGTCACGATCTAGTAGCGAAAGAGGTGTTGGTCGATAAATTCGTCGGTCATTGGGCGCCTTATTTCTGGGCCATGTTGTTCTTCGGTTCGGTGCTACCGTTTACACTGGCCTTCGAAAAGTTGAGGCGACACTTGCCTACCATGTTTGTCGTGTCGTTGTTCCTCAACGTCGGCATGTGGTTGGAGCGTTGGATGATCGTCGGCCCCACCTTGTCTATGGCCTACCAGCCGTTTGCCTGGAACTTCGAATACCCAAGCATGGTGCAGTGGGCGATCGTGTTCGGCAGTTTCGGGTGGTTCGGCTTGCTGTTCCTGGTGTTCGTGAAGATCTTCCCCTCCGTATCCATGTACGAGGTCAAGGAAATGGTCTATCACCGCCGTCGGGCGCATGTCGAGGATCAGGCTGTGGCCTTCCATCGGCGTGCAGGTGATGGCCAGCCGGTCACAGACACCCCGTAAACTTTGGGAGTATGAGCATGAGCAAGTTTCGTGTAATGGGATTGTTTCGTGATTTCGAGGAGGCGTTTGACGCCATCGCCGATATCCGTCAATACAAAGTCCCGGGTGTGTCGGTGGATAATGTAACCTTGTTGTCGCCTATCGAACATCCGGAAATCGAGGAAGTGCTGGGTGAACGGCCGGCCCATGTGCCTAAGTTCACTTTGGCAGGTGCCTTGTTCGGTATCACTTTCGGATTCCTGTTCTTGGCGTCTGCGCAGGCGACCTTCCTCGTGCAACCGCAAGGAGGCAAGCCGGTGGTGCCGTTGCCGACGAATATCGTCTTGACCTATGAAATGCTGATTCTCTTCGGTGTGTTGTTTACCGTGATTTCCTTTCTGATCGGCGCACGCTTGTTGCGCAAGCGAGACGGAATGTACAGCGAAATGGTCAGTTTGGATCAGGTCGGCGTGATTGTGGAAGTGGAAGAAAAAAGCGTGCAACCACTGAAAGATTTGTTCGAAAAACACAAAGCGGTTGAAGTGCGTGAAGAGGTGTCCCGATGAGGAAAATCAGTGTACTGCTGTTCGGACTATGGATGCCTGTCGTGGCCTTCGCTTGGCCATGGTCTATCGACATGGTGGATCAACCCAGCATCAAGCCTCAGGAAGGCGTGATGGCACCGTTCCCGGTGCGCTCCATACCGGTGATGGGCAATCCCACCGAAGTTGCCGATCGTGAAGCGGCCAAGGAATTGAAAAGCCCTTTCGCGCCGACCGCAGCCTCTCTTAAAGAGGGTCGGACCCTGTACAGGATCTATTGCGCAGCCTGCCATGGCATGAAGGGCGGAGCGGAATCGCCGGTGAGCGGTAAGATAGGCGCCATTGCACTCAATGATGACTACGCGCAAGACAATCTTACAGAGGGATGGATATTTGGCACCATCACCTTCGGCAGCTTCATCATGCCGGCCTATGGCAAGCCGAAAGGCCGGGAAGATCTGCGCGGCTCCAATGACCTTTCCGTCGAAGAGCGCTGGCATGTGGTCAACTACGTCAAGCATGGCTTGATGAAAGACCAAGAGTCACCTGCCGTAACGACGGCGGGAAACCCGTAGCATTAATTGACACTCAGACGGTATTAACCTAGAGGGCACCATGGAAAACTTCGGCACCTGGTCCGTACTGACAACAAACTTTCTGTTGATCTTATACATCGCCATCAACGGCGTGACATTATCATCCGTGTTGCACATGGTAAACGGCAAATGGCGCTTTCAGGTGCGTGATCTGGCATGCGCCTTGTCGGTGCTGTTCCCGGTGGCGGGCGTGTTGCTGCTGATATTGCTGCTCAACGGCGAGGCCACCTTCTCCTGGCTGGGTACGGCCCATGACGATCCGGAACATCACCTACCCGGTTGGCACAATTACGCCTTCTTGGTGGCGCGCCAGATCGCTGGCTTCCTCTTCGTTTGGTGGCTATATCGGCTGTTCATCAAATATCAGGCGCTCAGCGAGGTCGACGAGTCCTACGCCGTGCAGCGCAAGTTCCGTAATATCGCCTTACTAATACCGTTCGCCTATATACCCTATGGCACCATGGTCGCGTGGGACTTCGAGATGACCCAGATACCCGGCTGGCACAGCGCCAGCTATGGTTTCTATCATTTCCAGAGCAACTTCCACATGTTCCTGGGCTTCTTCACCGTGTTTCTGTTCTTCTTGAACCGATCCGGTAAATTGACCAAGAGCTTCGCCCCCCACATCTTCAATTACATGGCGCAGTTTATGTTGGGTATGACCATCCTATGGACCTACCTGTACTTCACCCAGTACCTCATCATGTGGTACGGACGCCTGCCGGAAGAAATGGGGCGTTTCTTCGGCATGATGCACAACGATTTGAGCCCGCTGTGGTGGACCTTCCTGGCGCTGAAGTTCATCATCCCGTTCGCCACCTTGGCGATCACGCCCAACCGGCACAATCCGGTGGTGGTGACCATGGTCGGTTGCAGCATCGTCTTAGGTACCTGGATCGAGCGCTATACTTGGATCTCGGGCTCGGTCGATCCCAGTTTCTATCACATCCCCATGAGTTCCATCGTGGACATCCTGTTCACCGTGGGTGTGATCGTGGTGGCTTGGATCGTGGTCAAGCGCGGTTTGATCCAGAAGGGCTTGATTCGGTCGTAAGCATCTTCGCCCGAAAATGAACAAGCGCCATCGTGGCAACGCGATGGCGCTTTTTTTTCTAGCCGTACTTGCAGACCATCAAGGGATATGCCTGAGCGCTAAGTGTGTCGAGAGCCGGGCCATCGGGATGCGGCCGTAGGCGCGTTGACTATTTCCTCCAACTCTACCGCTGTGGATTTCGAGCGGATGAGTCACTGCTATTCAACAATCTAGTTACCGGCGGCCGGCGGTCTTGGGTGAGAGGCTCGGTGCGGCAATGGCGCCCGCAGCGTGTTTGTGCAACCAGCCGGCGATGCGTTTGGTCAAGACATGGTCGTAGCCGTTGAAGAAATGATCCGCGCCGGTCAACGCCATTTGCCGATAGGCGATGTAGCCGCTTTGCTCGGAGAGGGGGATCCGGGCTGCGGCGGAGCGCCGCAAGGGGTCGAATTCCTGAGCCTCGGCGGCCTGCGTGCCACGCCGGCGCGCGGCGCCGGTACGATGGGAGGCGTGACGCGTGACCTCAGGCAGATCGCGACTGCCGTAGATGTCCAACACCGGCACTTTGATCTGTTGCAGGAGACCGGGGCGGTATAGCTGTTCTGAGGCAGGTGTGGGTAATCCCATGCTGATGGCCACGAAGGCGCTCACCGTTGGTGCCGTCGGGCCGGCCAGCGCAACGGCCGTCGCCGCGGCGCCGGCCCCGTGGCCGACGACGGCGATGTTCTTAATGCCGCGTTGTTTGAAAAACGTCACCGCTGCCGCGAGTCGGGCGTCGATGCTGGCATGCCAGGCCGGGTCGACCGCGCTGTCAGCGGGGGGGGCGATCGCGAGCGTCGCCCAGCCGTAAGCGGGTAAGGCGCGCCGCAAAGGACTGATGACGCGCGGCCAGTCGGCGTGTGTGCCCACGGTGGGGATGATGATGGCGCCGCCTTGCGGTGTGCCGGTGGTCTCTGGTTGATGTAGCGCCAAGAAGGTCCCTTCCTCGCCCTGGAGCCAAACGGGTTCGCCCGCCGTCAGCGGCGTGACATAATCCGGCAGCGGCTGGGAATTGGCGCTGCCGTCCTCAGCCATGGCCGGACCGAGCCAGATCAGCGTGGCGCATAATATGCAAATAAGATGACCGGGCACCGGGGCCTCCTCGACGTGCTAAACCGTATACCTGTCAGATCGGCGCCCAGTCCCGGCCGCTGAAGGTGCCCTTCCCGGCGTGAAAATTTTCGCGCAATCGGGTAAAGTTCTTCTTCCCGCCACCGCCCCTAGAGGGGCCGCGCGGTTTCGGTTTTGTTAAAAGTGAGAGTGCCATGCGAGATTACAAGATCGCGCCGTCCATCCTGTCGGCGGATTTCGCCCGTCTGGGTGAAGAGGTGCAAAATGTGTTGGCGGCGGGTGCGGACATCGTGCACTTCGATGTCATGGATAATCACTACGTGCCCAATCTTACTATCGGCCCGCTGGTGTGCAAGGCCCTACGCAAGCACGGCGTCACCGCCGACATCGACGTGCATCTGATGGTCAAGCCGGTGGATCGCATCATTCCCGATTTCGCCCAGGCGGGTGCCACCTACATCACGTTTCATCCCGAGGCTTCCGAGCACATAGACCGTTCCTTGGCGCTGATCCGTGAGTCCGGTTGCAAGTCCGGTCTGGTGTTCAATCCGGCCACGCCCTTGGATTACCTCAAGCACGTAATGGACAAAGTGGACATGGTACTGCTGATGTCAGTGAACCCGGGTTTCGGCGGCCAGAAGTTTATTCCTTCCACGCTCGATAAGCTGCGTGAGGCGCGGCGCCTGATTGACGACAGCGGCTATGACATCCGCTTGGAAATCGACGGCGGCGTGAAAGTCGATAATATCCGCGAAATCGCTGCCGCCGGCGCCGACACCTTCGTGGCCGGTTCCGCTATCTTCAATGCCGGTAAGGACAGGGACGCCCATCAGTATGATTCCGTGATCGCCGCGATGCGCGCCGAGCTCGATCAAGCCGGCCGCTGAGTGTTACGCCGATGAGTCTCAATAAACAACCGCGCATGGTGCTGATCGACTTGGACGGTACGCTGGTGGATAGCGTGCCGGATCTCGCCTATTGCACTGATGCCATGATGGAGCGTCTCGGTATGCCGCCCCAAGGTGAGGCCAAGGTGCGCCAGTGGGTGGGTAACGGCGTGGAGCGTTTGGTCAAGCGCGCATTGCTCGGACAGTTGGACGGCGAGCCGGACGAGGCATTGTTTCAACGCGCGCTGCCCATCTTCATGGCGCTTTATAAGGATAATGTCTCGCAGCGCAGCGTGTTGTATCCCGGTGTGCGCGAGGGGCTGGTGTTCTTGCAGGACGCGGGCTATCACTTGGCCTGCGTGACCAACAAGGCGGCGGCGTTTACGATCCCCTTGCTTAAGGACATGGGTATTCACGATGTCTTCGAATTGATCGTGAGCGGCGACACCACGGCGGAGAAAAAACCTCACCCTATGCCGCTGCTGCACGCGGCCCAACATTTCGGCGTCGATCCGCATCAGGCCTTGATGTTGGGTGATTCCATTTCGGATGTGAAAGCGGCGCGTGCGGCGGGTTTTCAAATCGTGTGTGTCAGCTACGGCTACAACCACGGTAAGGATATCCGCGACGCTAAGCCGGATGTGGTGATCGATTCCCTGGCCTTATTGCCCACCTTGTTGGATAAGGCCGCCTGAGGATATAGCACATGTACGGGACTGCCCATGCCAAGCACCTATGGCATCCACGATGGTGGCGCTAAGCCGGCATAGTCGATGGCATTGTGTGTGACGTCCCGTAGGTGAAAGCATGACTTCCGAACAATTCGCCGCCCTGGCGGCCCAGGGCTACAACCGCATCCCGGTGATGCGCGAAGTGCTGGCGGATCTGGATACGCCGCTAAGTACCTATCTCAAGCTGGCCGACGGTCCCTATAGTTATTTACTCGAATCGGTGCAGGGCGGCGAGAAATGGGGTCGCTACTCCATTATCGGTTTGCCCTGTGTCGCGCGTGTCGAAGTGCGCGGCCGCGAGCTGCAGTTGCTCAACGGCGAGCGGGTGGTGGAGTCCATTACAACCGATGACCCCCTGGCATGGATAGAAGCTTTCCACGCCCGCCATCGTGTGCCCGAAGTGGCGGGCCTGCCGCGCTTCACCGGCGGTTTGGTGGGCTATTTCGCTTATGACACGGTGCGCTACGTCGAGTCGCGCCTGACTCACTGTCCCAATCCTGATCCCTTGGGCACGCCCGATATGCTGTTGTTGTTGTCGGACGAAGTAGTGGTGTTCGATAACCTGCGCGGCAAGTTGTACCTGGTAGTGCACGCCGATCCCAGCGCGCCGCGCGCTTATGCGCGCGCGCAACAACGTCTCGATGACTTGGTGTCGCGCATGCGCGAGGCGGCGCTGGATTACGGCGGTCGACCCGTACAGCAGGTGCACAAAGAAGTGGATTTCGTCTCTTCCTTTCCGCGCGATCGCTTTGAAGCGGCCGTGGGGCGTATAAAGAATTACATCGTCGACGGCGATGTCATGCAGGTCGTGTTGTCGCAGCGACTTTCCGTGCCCTATACCGCGGCGCCGCTTGATTTGTATCGCGCCTTGCGCAGCCTCAATCCCTCGCCCTATCTGTACTACTTCAACTTGAGTGACTTTTACATCGTCGGCTCGTCACCGGAAATTCTCGTGCACGTGGAGCAAGGCATGGTCACGGTGCGGCCCATCGCCGGCACGCGGCCGCGCGGCGCGAACGAAGAACAGGATCTGGCCTTAGAGCGTGAATTGCTGGCCGATCCCAAGGAGCGCGCCGAACATCTCATGCTCATCGATTTGGGGCGCAACGATGTCGGGCGGGTCGCCGAGGTGGGCAGTGTGCAGCTCACCGAGCAAATGCTGGTCGAGCGCTACTCTCACGTCATGCACATCGTATCCAATGTTACGGGGCGCTTGCAGCCGGGTTTGACCGCGCTTGCCGCTTTGCGCGCCACTTTCCCGGCCGGCACGCTCAGTGGCGCGCCCAAGATCCGCGCCATGGAAATCATCGACGAGTTGGAGCCGGTCAAACGCGGCATTTACGGTGGTGCGGTGGGTTACCTGGGCTGGACCGGCAACATGGACACCGCCATTGCGATACGCACGGCGGTCATTAAGGACGGGGAGTTGCACATCCAGGCCGGCGCCGGCGTGGTCTACGATTCAGTGCCCGCCAATGAATGGGAAGAGACCTTGAACAAGGGGCGCGCCATCTTCCGCGCCGTGGCCATGGCCGAGGCGGGCCTGGATAGCGGGCATCGTTGAGGTGGGTTTATGTTGCTGATGATCGACAACTACGATTCCTTCACCTACAACCTGGTGCAGTACCTGGGCGAGTTGGGCGTGAACGTACAGGTGTTTCGCAATGACCAGGTCACGCTTGACGACATTGAGCGCCTCGCGCCCGAGCGCATCGTGATTTCCCCCGGTCCGTGCACGCCCAACGAAGCGGGTGTGTCGGTGTCGACGATACAGCGTTATGCGGGGCGAGTGCCGATACTGGGCGTGTGCCTGGGCCATCAAAGCATCGGTCAGGCTTTCGGTGGGCGTATTGTGCACGCGCGCGACATCATGCACGGCAAAACATCGCAGATCTATCATAGTGATGTGGGGGTGTTCAGCGGCCTGCTCAACCCCTTCGAGGCCACCCGTTATCATTCGCTGGTCATCGAGCGGGCCACGCTGCCGGCATGTTTGGAGATCACGGCCTGGACCGAGGGTGCCGACGGCGAGATCGACGAAATCATGGGCGTACGCCATCGTGAATTCGCGGTGGAGGGCGTGCAGTTTCATCCTGAATCCATACTCACCCAGCACGGTCATGATTTGCTGAAGAATTTTTTGACGCAAAGACGCTAAGGCGCGCAGGATGGGATAAGGTTGAGCGCATGCTTTGAAATATTTATTCAAAGCCTCTATTGTTTCACGTCATAATCTTTTTCTAGTTGTGTGTCTTTGCGCCTTTGCGCTGAGGGGTCGTTTATGGATATGCCACAAGCCATTCGCACCGTCACTGAATATCACGATCTTTCCGTCGAGGACATGACCGAGGTGATGCGCACCATCATGACCGGCGGCGCCACGCCGGCGCAGATCGGGGGTTTTCTCATCGGGCTGCGCATGAAGGGCGAAACGGTGGAGGAAATTACCGCGGCCGTGCAAGTCATGCGCGAATTGGCCAGTCATGTCGAAGTGAATGCAGCGAATTTGGTCGACACTTGCGGAACTGGCGGTGACGCGCGCGGTACGTTCAATATCTCCACTTGCGCCGCATTCGTGGCGGCGGCGGCGGGAGCTCACGTCGCCAAACACGGGAATCGTTCCGTGTCGAGCCGTTCGGGCAGCGCCGACGTGCTGGAAGCGGCGGGCGTGAATCTGAATCTCAACTCCATCCAAGTGCAGCAGTGCATCGAGGAAGTGGGGGTGGGTTTCATGTTTGCGCCGCGGCATCACGGCGCCATGAAACACGCCATCGGCCCGCGCAAGGAAATGGGCGTACGCACCGTGTTCAACTTGCTCGGTCCGCTCACCAATCCCGCCGGCGCGCCTAATCAGGTGATCGGCGTGTTCAGCGACCACTGGTTGGAGCCGATGGCCGAAGTGCTTAAGCGTCTCGGCAGCCATCATGTGTTGGTGGTACATGGCGAGGACGGGATCGACGAAATCAGCATTGGCGCCCCCACGCGGGTGTCCGAACTCAAGGACGGACTGGTGCACAGCTACACGCTGACGCCGGAGCAATTCGGTCTTGCACGCAGTGATATCTCCGCTTTGGGTGTGCAAGATGCGCCCGAGAGTTTGAGTGTGTTGCGCGCCGTTTTGGATAACCAGGCCGGACCGGCGCGCGATATCGTGGCGTTCAACGCCGGCGCGGCGATTTATGTGGCGGGGATGGCCCAAACGCTGAGCGATGGTGTGCAGCGTGCGGGTGAGGTCATCGCCAGCGGCGCGGCGCGCGAGAAGCTGGATCAACTCGTGCGGCTGACAAATGAATTCAAGTCGTGATTCAAATGTAGGGTGGGCATGTTTCTTGTGCCCACCGTTCTCTCAACGTCGCGCGTGGGCACGAAAGACGTGCCCACGCTACACAAATAAAACGGCATGCCTGACATTCTGAAAAAAATCCTGCGCCGTAAGGCCGAAGAGATCGTCGCGCGCAGCGCGCGCGCGAGTTTGAGTGACTTGGCGCTGCAGGTGGCGACGGCTTCGCCCGTGCGCGGTTTCGTCACCGCCATAGAAAACAAACTGGCCCGGCAACAGGCCGCGGTAATCGCGGAAATCAAGAAAGCCTCGCCAAGCAAAGGTGTGTTGCGCCCCGACTTCGACCCCCCCGCCATCGCGCGCAGTTACGAACAACATGGCGCCGCCTGTCTATCGGTGCTCACCGACAAGGACTTCTTCCAGGGCGGCGAAGCATACTTACAGGCGGCGCGCGCTGCCTGCACCTTGCCGGTACTGCGCAAGGATTTCATCGTCGACCCCTATCAAGTATATGAGGCACGCGTCATCGGCGCCGATTGCATACTGCTGATCGTTGCTGCATTGAGTGATGCACGCATGCACGAGTTGGCGCAACTTGCCACCGAGTTGGGCATGGATGTATTGGTGGAAGTGCATGATGGCGAGGAGTTGACGCGCGCGTTGACCCTGGCGACGCCGCTGATCGGTATTAACAATCGTAATCTGCGCACCTTCGAAACCCGTTTGGAAACTACCCTCGATTTGTTGGACCGCATTTCCGAAGACCGCATCGTGATCACCGAGAGCGGCATTCATACTCCCGAAGACGTGGCGCGTCTACGCGATCATCATGTCGATGCTTTCTTGGTCGGCGAGGCTTTCATGCGCGCCGCCAACCCCGGTGCCGAGCTGGCGCGTTTGTTTTCGCGCAACTGATGCAACGACATGCGGCGTCGTGCAGGCAATTCCTGCCGCGGCGCTATTGCCGCATTCCCGCTTTCCACCTGCGAAAGGGAAGGAGTAAGAATCCTGCCGATACGGGCGGCTCACGGGCCAATTGTCTTCCTGTTCATAGGATAACTTTCCCGCAAGGGGTGAGTGTCGCAAAGGCTTTGTCGGGGTATTGAGTCGCCGGGTTGATACGTTGAACATCTTAAGCGTGGGCTCCCAGCGAAGTCGTCGCTGTGATAAGGCGTCGCGCAGCGTCTTAGCGCTGGCGTGATCGGAACACCGTGAAACCTGTACTTGCTGATCCTCGTCGGCGAGGTATGCAGTTTGTTTCAGCGCGGCATTGGCACCGAAGAGCGTCTCTACTCCGCCGGACTGGCCGATGAATATACTGAAGCCGGCGCGAGGTGAGTGGATTACCTGCACCACGGTGTGAGCGGTATGGCCTGCGGGCGTTTCCGCCGTCCGCGTCCGTTCGGCGCAATCGATCAGGTCGACAGGCAAGGTATCCAGCCGTGGCGCGATGAGGTGTTGCACCTGCTCGTATGCCAGGCCGCACGGCGATTGCCTGCCACGGCCTCATGCGCTGTTCAATGGCTTGCACTAGCGTGGTCTTGCCCGAAGCGCCGAAGATGCCCTCCCTTCCATAGTAGGTAGGGGTAGATAGAAGCTAGTGTACTGCTTCGTAATCAATCGGACTTAATAGTCAGGTCAGGGTGCGCGTGAGCGCTCCGTGACATCCTGGCGTGCATATCGTCAGATAGCCCGCTTTCGCAGCAACCTGACCTACGACAAACTTCCTGCTGCAAAACCAATCGAGTGAAAGTTGGTTGCATCAATTACAAAGCACGACACTAGTTTTGCGGCTGGGCACTAGCAAGCCCCTGGCGCGCACTTGATTAAAGGCTCTCGGCGATGCGGACGATACCCCAATTCGTGGATGCCGGTCCCCGACGCGGTGACGACCGGTTCATAGTCTTAGAGGAATCGAGAGAGGAAGATTCATGCGCAACAAGTTGTTAGTGGCGGGATTGCCGTTGTTGGCCATCATGGCGAGTGATGCCGGCGCCATGTCGTTCGGCACCTTTGATCCGCGTTCCATGGCCATGGGCGGGGCAGGTGTGGCGGCGGGAACCAGCGCCAATGCGAGTTTTTACAATCCGGCCTTGTTGGCCGCAGCGAAGAATGGTGAGAGTTTCAGTATCGAGCTGCCGGTAATCGGCGTGCGTGTCGCCGATCCGGACGATCTCGTCGATAACCTGGATGAGTTCCAGGACAATAATTACATCGACAACTTCAGTGCTGCCGTTGATCAATGGAACAGCGCTGTCACACCGGCGCAGTTGCTTACCGCCAAGGACGCGGTGGTCGCCACCGGCACGGATTTGGTGGCCGGTCTGCAAACGTTGTCCGACAGGGCGCTGCAGGGCGAGGCCAATGTCGGCATGGTGGTGGCCATACCCAACAAGCGCGTCGGTGCTGCGTTCCATGTCAACGCACGCGCGATGGGCGGTGCGTTGTTGGAAGTCACGCAATCCGACGTGGGTGCCTTAAATGCCGTCATCGATGGTTTAAATGCCAATAATCTTGCCGCCATCGTTGATCCGGGGACCGGTGATTTGATCGACCCCACCGATACCCTCACTTCTACGGTGCAGGGGCGTGGCGTGGTACTCACCGAGGCGGGGGTGTCGCTGGCGCGGGAATTTTCCTTGGCTGGGCATCCCGTTGCCGTGGGTGTGACACCCAAGTATGTGAGAGTCGATACCTTCGACTATATGGCTGATGTGGACACCGCCGACATTAGCGTCGATGAGGGTGAGAAATCCTATTCCGATTTTAATTTCGATGTCGGTATCGCTCATCAGTACAGCAACGGTTGGAAGACCGGCGTGGTGGTGAAGAACGTCATTCCGCAGGAATACACAACCGTGTTGGGCAATACCATCGAAGTGGAACCGCAGTTGCGGGTGGGTCTGGCCTATGAGAATCAGTCGCTCACCGTGGCCGCCGATTTGGATGTGATTGAGAACGACGCGGCGGGTTTCGACTCGCCGACCCAATTCCTGGCCGTGGGCGCGGAGTGGAATGCCTGGAATCTGCTCCAGTTGCGTGCCGGCTATCGCCACAACATCAGTGACAGCGATACCAGCAGTGCCGCGCTGGGTTTCGGGATATCGCCCTTCGGCGCCCATCTCGACCTGGCCGTGGTCGGTTCGAGCAATGAAGTCGGTGTGGGTATGCAGCTCGGGTTCCGCTTCTAAGAGCTTGCCATTGCCGCAATAAGAAAGGGGCCCTCGGACCCCTTTCCTAATTTCATGAGCAGGCGTTCAGCGCGTGCCGTGCACCACGATGGTTTTGCCCTTGGCGGCAATGAGATCTTGCTGCTCCAGATTCTTCAGCACCCGGCCCACCATTTCGCGCGAGCAGCCGACGATACGTCCTAACTCCTGGCGCGTGATGCGGATTTGCATGCCGTCGGGATGCGTGATGGCGTCGGGTTCCTTGGTCAGATCGATCAAGGTACGGGCGATGCGCCCCGCCACGTCCATGAATGCCAGGCGACTGAGCATATTGCTGGTGCGCCGCAGTCGCAGCGCCATTTGCGAAGCCAGCGCGAATAGGATGTCTGGGTCTTCCTGCGCCAATTGGCGGAAGCGGTTGTAGCTGATTTCCGCCACTTCGCATTGCGAGCGGGCGCGGACCCAGGCGCTGCGGTGGCGTTCGGTTTCGAATAGGCCCATCTCCCCGAAGAAGGAGCCGGCGCTGAGATAAGCCAGCACGATCTCGCGCCCGTCC
The DNA here is from genome assembly GCA_945787555.1 of uncultured Chromatiaceae bacterium. Taxonomy (GTDB): domain Bacteria; phylum Pseudomonadota; class Gammaproteobacteria; order DRLM01; family DRLM01; genus CALZJG01. Next base: position 21,121 of record CALZJG010000079.1, read on the forward strand.
TCGTCCTCGTTGACCACCGCCACCGAGCCCGTGGTGATGTAATACAAGGCGTCCGGCGGGTCCCCGGCGTAGATGATCACGCTCTTGTTGGGATAGCGACGCCGGTGACAATGGGCCAAAAAGCGTTGGATGAGGGGATTTTCCACCGGCTTTTGCCGTGATAGCTGTGCCATTCCTTTATCCTCGTGTGCGGCCGGCACGACGTTTCCCTGCCGGCTCGGGTATCATATCGGCCCCGATCGGGGATCGTTTAAGGGGGGCAGTGGCATGAAGGCGCGCATCCAGTGGGTGCAAGAGGCGATGTTCGTGGCCGAATCGGGCAGCGGCCACGCCGTGGTGGTGGACGGCCCGCCCGAGGGCGGCGGTCGTAATCTGGGCGTGCGGCCCATGGAGTTGATGTTGATGGGCTTGGGTGCCTGCACCGCCTATGACGTGGTGCATATCCTGCGCAAGCAACGTCAGCCGGTGGCCGATTGCGTGGCGGAGCTGGCCGCCGAGCGCGCCGAGAGCGAGCCGAAGGTATTCACCCAGATCCATGTCCACTTCGTGGTCAGCGGGCGCGGCCTCAAGGAGAGCGCCGTGGCACGGGCGGTGGCGCTGTCGGCTGAGAAATATTGCTCGGCATCTATCATGCTGGGCCGGGGCGGTGTAGCGATCAGTCACGACTTCGAAATCCACGAGGTGGAAGCGTGAGGCGGGCGGGGCTGGTATCGGGCGTGAATTTCCCTATAATGGCCGCCCCTCGGCCTCCTCGGACCGGCGTGCGGGGAGTGGCGCTATGAAGCGGCCGCCGGTCAGCGCCGGTTTGCGACATGTGGCCTTGTTCGTGATGGACCTGGAAGCGGGCGAACGCTTCTACGTCGAATTGCTCGGCATGCAAGTGGAGTGGCGCCCCGACCCGGACAATGTGTATCTGACCTCCGGTTGCGACAATCTGGCGCTGCACCGCCTGCCCGCGGGTGTGACGATCGAGGGCGCACAGCGGCTCGATCATATCGGTTTCATCTGCCGCGTCCCGGAAGAAGTGGATGCGTGGTACGCCTATCTATCCGCGCACGAAGTGACCATGAAGACCGCCCCGCGCACGCATCGAGACGGCGCCCGCAGTTTTTATTGCATCGATCCGGCAGGCACCACGGTGCAAATGATTTATCATCCTCCCATTGCCGCCTGTGGGGGTTAAGGCCCTGATGGGGAATTGAGGATTTGATGGGGATACGGCGTTGGTAAAACCACTGACCAAATTGAAGCTGCATGGGTTCAACAACCTGACCAAGACCTTGAGCTTCAACATCTACGACATTTGCTATGCCAAGACCACGCGGCAGCGGCGCGAATACATCGAATACATCGACGAGGTGTACAACGCCGAGCGTCTGACGCAGATCCTCACCGATGTTTCCAATATCATCGGCGCGACTATTCTCAATATCGCCCGCCAGGACTACGAGCCTCAGGGCGCGAGCGTCACCATGCTCATTTCCGAGGAGCCGTTGGCGACCGAGGCCATGGTGCAACAGGACGGCCCCGGCCCGCTTCCCGAGGCGGTGGTCGGGCATATGGATAAGAGTCACGTCACGGTGCATACCTATCCCGAGAGCCACCCGGATAACGGCATCAGTACCTTCCGCGCCGATATCGATGTGTCTACCTGCGGGCGTATTTCACCCTTGAAGGCCCTGAACTACCTCATCCATAGTTTTGAGTCCGATATCGTCATCATGGATTATCGCGTGCGCGGTTTCACTCGCGACGTGCGCGGCACCAAGCATTTCATCGATCATAAGATCTCCTCTATCCAGGACTTTATTTCCAAGGACACCAAGCAGAGTTATCAAATGGTCGACGTCAACGTCTATCAGGAGAACATCTTCCATACCAAGATGACGCTGAAGGATTTCGATCTCGATAATTATCTGTTCGGCACCGGCGTGGAAGATCTTTCGGCGCGTGAAGAACGAATTATCCGTCAGCGCTTGCAACGCGAGATGGCGGAAATTTTCTACGGCGAGAATATGCGCTAGAGCGCCACCTCTAGCGCCAAGGCGCCGAAGCGCGACGAAGGAAAAGGAGAGCGGGCGCTGACACTCGCCTGGGATTTAGAAGTGATAGGCCGTCGTAGTCATGATCTTGGAGGTTGCGGCCATCATGATCTTGATGGGCGCGGGCAGCTCGGCGCCGCCGGCATGTAGTGCGGTGGTGGCGTGATGCTGTTCATCTTCTTTCATTTGTTCCAATACGGCGCGGCTTTTGTGATCTTGCGGCGGTAATTGCTGCAGATGCTCCTCCAAGTGCTTGACCACTTGGCGCTCGGTTTCCACCACGAATCCCAAACTCCATTTGTCACCTGCCAAGCCGGCTAGTGCGCCGATGGCGAATGAACCCGCGTACCAAAACGGGCCGAGAACGCTGGCGCGGCTGTCCAGTTCCTGCAGACGTTGTTCGCACCAGGCCAGGTGATCGTTCTCTTCCAGCGCGGCGCGTTCCATCTTTTCACGCACGTCACTCAAGCGCGCGGTGAGCGCCTGGCCTTGATAAAGGCCCTGCGCGGACACTTCACCGGCGTGATTGACGCGCATCAAGCCGGCCGCACGGCGTCGTTCTTCGCTAGCGAGCGTGGCCTCGTCGCAGGCATCCGCCGGATTGGTGCGCTCCGTGGTCAGCGGCGCGCCGAACACCGTGCGTACGGCCTGGTCGAGGTGAATGAAAAGATTGTCGATAGGTGAAAAATTACGTGTGCTCATGGCGGCCAAGATACAGGCGGGCGGCGGCGAAGACAAGGCGGTGGCGTCAGCGCTGTGCGTTCAATTGTCGCGCCAGCAAGGTGACGGGATGCAGCACTTCCACCGCCAGGTCGGCTGCGCGTATTCCGGCTTGTAGGTGCATGGCGCAGCCGATATTGGACGTGACCAGCGTGTCCACTTCGAGGGCGCGCAAGGCGGCGATCTTATCGTCGCGCAAACTGTCCGCCATGGCCGGCTCACTGAGCAGATAACTGCCCGCCGCGCCGCAACAGCGGCCGTTGTCGGGAAGAGCGACCATTTCCAACTGCGGGATGCGCGCCAGCAAGCGATAGGGGGCGCGTTGCTGGCGCAGCACATGCGTCAGGCTGCACGGGTCATGCACGGCGATTGTTTTTGCTAGCGGCCGTAACAGCGGCTCAGAGGGCCAGGTGATTTGGTCCAGGAAGGCGCTGATGTCCATCACCGGCGCGCCCAAATCCGCTGCGGGGAGGTATTCACTCAGCTGGGCGCTGCAGCCACTGGCGGTGCTGAGGATGGCGTGCACGGACAGGGCGCGAAATGCCTCGGCATTACGTGCGGCCAGCGTGGCCGCGCTGTCGGGCTCGCCGGCGTGCAGCTGCAAAGCGCCGCAACAGGTTTGCGCGGTCGGGATATGCACTCCGTAACCCAGCGCGGTGAGCAGGCGTAGCGCGGCGCGCAAGCTGACTTGATCAGCGATGTCGGCGACGCAGCCCAGGAACAAGGCCACTGCGCCTTGTGCGGCGCCGCGGGGCGGATAATAGGTCTGCCATGCTCTGATGGGGGCGAGCTTGGGCAGCAGGTTATCCAGGCGCTGCACCCCCAGGGGGCGCAGCATGCCTGTGGCGCGTGCCACGCCTTGCGCGCCACTCAGTTGATAGAGTCGCAGCACCCGCCCGATGAGGCGCAAGCGGCCGCGTTGCGGGGCGAGGGTGTGCAAAGCTTGTAAAGTGCGTGGGCGTGGGCGAGGGCGTTGCGGCTGGCGTGCGTGTATCTCGGCGCGCGCGCCGTCGATGAGTTGGCCGTAGGGGACGCCGGACGGGCAGGCCGCTTCGCAGGCGCGGCAGCCTAGGCAATGGTCGAGATGGGCTTGCAGACGTTCGTTCAGGGGTAGGCGCTCGCTGAGCAGGCCTTGGATAAGGGCGATGCGCCCGCGTGGGGATTCGCCCTCCTCGAGGGTTTTGACGTAGGTCGGGCAGTGGGGGGCGCACAGACCGCACATCACGCAGCGGTCGGCGAGCTTGAGTAGAGTGTCGGGTTGAGTGGACGGCAAGATCGATTTCCAGAAGGCTAGGTATTTGAGTGCGATGGGGGGTGGTCAGTAGCGTTTATGGTATGCTTTCGCGTCGTTATACGCTACGTGTAAGCCTATGTCGTACTACCGTCATCATGTGTTTTTCTGCACCAACAAGCGTGACGATGGGCGCCAAAGTTGCGAGGATTGCGGCGCCTCAGTGATGCGTGACTATGCCAAGCAGCGCATCAAGGCGCTGGGACTGCGCGGCCAGGGCGGCGTGCGCATCAATGCCGCCGGTTGTCTGGACCGCTGCGAGGAAGGGCCGGTGGTGGTGGTCTATCCGGAAGGGGTTTGGTACACCTACGTGGATCAAGAGGACCTGGATGAAATCATCGACGAGCACTTGGTGGCGGGGCGCGTGGTGGAGCGACTGCGCATTTAGAGCCATATAAGTGTTGGATTTGTTGTGGGCGGTAAGCGGATTTTGGGCGGCGCGGGTCCGGCTTGCGCGGCC
>CALZJG010000080.1 GCA_945787555.1 uncultured Chromatiaceae bacterium
ATGATGGTTTTCATCCTCCCATCATGAACGCAACCCGAGCCGGCTTCAGCTCACCCCCAGACTCATTTCATATTAGAAACACCACTCTCCCTTTAGACTCATTTCATATTGGACAAGGCTACTACTTGTGTCATTCTCTGTGTAGGATTATGGTCGTTAATGCGACGCGTGACTATGAAGCGCCTTGCTTCACGGCCAAGTTCTGTCTTAATCTTTCATAAATATGGATGTAGAGTTGCCGCGACGGAAGCACGCTTGAGTTAGCGGTGGAGCTGCGCCTGCGTACTGAAGCATTGTCTATGAAGGCAGCGCGGTGCGCAGCAAGACACACGGTTAACGACGACCGGCGCCTCCCCTGCGCGAGCTTCCACCCGGAAGGTGGATGTAAAGGTCTAGGCCGGTTCTCAGAGCAAGGAGCACAACATGAACCCGGATCCCTGTCGTAGTCTGCGCCTCATATGGCTGATTGCCCTCTCGATCAGCCTCGTGGCGTGCACCAGTTCTCGCATCCACATATTCGACACCAAAATCGACGCCCAGATCTTGGCAAGCGCGGATACCAATCCCGACGAAAATGGTAGACCTTCGCCGATCGTGATCCGCGTCTATGCATTGAGATCCAACGCCGCCTTTGAAAGCGTCGATTTCTTCACTCTGTATGATGACGAGGCCACCGCCTTGGGGACTGAATTAATCGTAGCAAGCGAAGAAATTGAACTCGCGCCGGGAGAGCAGCGGGCTTACCAACGCAAACCCGGTGACGAGGCACGTTACCTTGGGATGGTTGCGGCCTACCGCAACTTCGAACAGGCCATTTGGCGTGCGGTGATGCCCATTGAGAGTCATCATAATAATAAACTGCTAATAGAGGTTGGCCGCGATTCCATCACCATCAAGAACCGCTGAACCCAGCGGCTTACTATAGGAATGGCTTATGGCATCACACAAAAACAAGATTGTTTGGTCGGAGGGCCTGTTTCTCCGCCCGCAGCATTTCCAGCAGCATGACCGTTATCTTGAACATCTCGTCAACAGTCGGTGCGGTAGTTTGGGTTGTTACGACTGGGGGTTTTCAACGCTGAATATTGATCGCAATCTGCTGAAGCTGGGCAAGCTCGCTGTCACTGAATGCCAGGGTATCCTACCGGACGGCACGCCATTCAGTGTCCCAGACGAGTGCGACATGCCACCTCCCTTGACTATTCCCGAAGACGTTCATGACGAGACCGTCTTTCTGGCCTTGCCCCTACTGCGTCATGATGGGGCGGAGAATGACAATACTGACGGCGCAAACGCCCTTACGCGTTATCTACCCAGCGAAGCAACAATTACGGACAACAATCTCGACCACCGTACGTCCGCCGCTCTGCAAGTGGGCCGACTCAAGCTACGCCTTTTGCGCGAGAGCGAAGATCGTAGTCATTTCGCCTGCCTAGGCGTCGCACGAGTAACGGAGGTGCGGCCGGAACAAGGAATTATTATCGATGCGCACTATCTACCGCCGTGCCTAGACTGCACGGCAAGTTCTAGGCTGTCAGGGCTGATTAAAGAACTCCATGGTTTGCTGCGTCATCGCAGTGAAGCGTTAGCGACAAGGGTCATGGACACTAGTCGCGGTGCAGTGGCTGATGTCGCTGACTTTTTGTTACTGCAGGCGGTCAACCGTTATGAACCACTCGTTAGCCACCTCGCTAACATACCGAGGGCACATCCGGAATTGTTGTTTCGGACTTTGGTGCAGATAGCCGGTGAACTCGCCACTTTCTCACGCTCAGAAAAACGGCCTCCCGAATTTGCCGTTTACCGCCACGATGACCTCCAAAGCTCTTTCGATCACGTGATGAAAGAATTGCGCTACGCGCTCACCAGGGTGTTGGAACAAAAAGCCATCGCGATAGCCTTGGAGGAACGCAAGTACGGGGTCCGCGTCGCCCCCATTGCGGACCGCGCACTCTTGTCCGATGCGCAGTTTATCCTGGCGGTGGCCGCCGACCTTGCACCAGAAGTTCTGCAGACCCGTTTTCCGGCTCAGGTGAAAATCGGTTCCGCGGAATATATCCGGCAATTGGTCAATTCTGGGCTACCGGGAATCGGTATACGGGTGCTGCCCGTCGCCCCCAGGCAAATCCCTTATCACGCGGGCTTCACGTACTTTGAACTCGATCGCAGCAGCCGCTATTGGCAGGGACTCGAAGAAACAGGCACCTTCGCTATCCACGTCGGCGGTGACTTTCCGGGTTTGAAACTGGAGTTCTGGGCCATCAAGGAATGAGGCAGAGTGACTAACGAAGATACAACCCGCTACCTAGGCAATGATGACGATAGAACCGTGATCATTCCTCAACCGGGAGGACGTGGCCCCTCGGCGCCAACACCGCCGCCCCTGGGTAGCGCAAGCGGTGGACAGACGCCGGGCGAGCTCGCGATGGCCGGCATCAATCCACTCGCCGCCGCGGCCGCCCCCTTGCTCAGCCTCGTCCCCTACATCAGCAACCTGGTTGCTCACGACGACGTCACCAGGCTGCGCGAGCAGGCACTGAGTCATATTAGGACATTTGAAAACGAGGCACGCGCTCGTAACATCCCACCGGAGACGAGCAACACTGCTCGTTACATTTTGTGCACCGTATTGGATGAGACGGTACTGAACACGATCTGGGGGAGCGCGAGCGTATGGGGAAATCAGACGCTACTCAGTACACTGTACAAAGATACGAGTGGCGGCGAGCGTTTCTTTGCAATCCTCGACCAACTTCTACGCCATCCAAGTCCGGACCTCGATCTGCTAGAACTGGCATACCTCTGTATCAGCCTGGGGTTTCAGGGGCAATATCGCGTCATCGATCGCGGACAAGAGCAGTTAGAACAATTGCGTAACGTGGTCTTCGAACAGATTCGCCGCAAACGGGGAGAACATGCGTTGGAACTGTCCCCGCATTGGGAATCGTCCGCGGGTAGCCAAGGCCCCCTGCGGCGGTACATTCCACCGTGGGTGGTTTTCGCCGTAACCGGCGCACTCCTTGCAACGATTTTTCTCGGCTTTTCAGCGGTCCTTGAAGATACTGCCGAGCCCACACTAAATTCGCTGCAAGAGCTTGGTACGCCAAGCACGACGGTGTTACCGGCCACCGAGTAACGCGGAGATACACAGTGTTAAACACTCTTTGCCAACAACTTGAGGCCTAGCTAGGGCGCATGAAACGTCTGCTGCAGTTGCTCACAAAACGATGGGTGATCAGCATCATCGGGATCGCCGCGCTAATCGTCATCATATGGCTCGGTGGCCCGCTCCTGGGCGGCGAAGATTCCCCCCTCGCTTCACCGTTTAATCAGCTGTTGGCAACCTTATTCGTGGTGGTCTTGTGGGGACTCAACAATCTCAGACTAAGGATTAAGGCAGGCCAGAACAACGCTCAGATGATCGAGCAAATCACGGCGGCACCGGTGACGCCGGAGGAAGAGACACCGGATGTTTCCGCCGAAGAGGTTGCGGTCCTCAAAGAGCGCTTTGAACACGCCCTAGCGCGGCTCAAGAGTATGAATTTTGGGGGACGCTTCGGACGCCAATACCTATACGAGCTACCCTGGTACGTCATCATCGGACCACCTGGATCCGGTAAAACCACATTGCTGGAGAATTCCGGCCTAGAATTCCCCTTGGCCGACACGGACACGGACAAGAAGGTCGACGGTGTTGGGGGAACGCGCAATTGCGACTGGTGGTTCACCAATGAAGCGGTGCTGCTAGACACAGCAGGCCGCTATACGACCCAGGATAGTTTCGCCGAAGCGGACAGCGGTGCGTGGTTGGGGTTTTTGGATCTGATCAGACAATTCAGGCCTCGCCGCCCGTTGAACGGCATCCTGGTCGCCGTCAGTCTGGCAGAATTGCTGACCCACAGTGAACAAGAGCGTGAAGCTCAGGCTCAAGCGATCCGCCTACGTATTCAAGAGCTGTACACTCGGCTGGGAGCTCGATTACCCGTCTACGTGCTATTCACTAAAGCAGATCTCATTGCGGGGTTCACCGAGTTCTTCGACGACCTGAATCAAGAACAAAGAGGCCAGGTTTGGGGCTATACCTTGCCCGCTGATCAAGAACCGGCGCCCGGCACGTTGCTGCAACAGTTTCCTAACGAGTTCGATGCTTTACTACGACGGCTAAACGGCCGTCTGCTCTGGCGCTTGCTGAATGAACGGGATATAAAGCGCCGCGCGCTGATATTGAACTTCCCACATCAGGTCACCAATGCGAAAATTCTGTTCGAGGATTTTCTGCGTAAGATTTTCCCCGTTAGCCGTTTTGAGGCGAGCGCTTGGGCCCGTGGTGTTTACCTTACCAGCGGTACACAACAAGGCAGCCCCATCGACCGCGTCATGCAGACCCTTGCCAATACATTTGGTGTCACCCGTCAGTCACTACCGGCTTTCAGCGGCCACCCGCGTAGCTATTTTATTCAACGTTTATTCCGCGATGTCATTTTCACCGAGACAGAGCTCGGTGGTACCAATCTTCGTTATGAACGACGCCGGTTGTGGCTACAACGGGGCGCCTACGCGGCGGCAGCGGGCATCGCGGCAGCAACCGTATTCGCGTGGTCGGTGAGTTTTACGCGCAATCAACTGCTAGTCAACGAACTAGACGAACAAATCATTCAATACCAGCAAACCGCCGCGACACTCGGCTCTCATCTCCCATTGCAAGAAATTGCGACCGTATTGGATAAGGCGAAAGGCATCAACCGAGTAGTAGATGATGACGCGCAGGGCGCGCCTTGGTTGATGGGCATGGGACTGTACCAGGGATTTAAACTAGGCAGCGCATCGGAACAGGCTTATCAACGCATATTGCAGCAACGCTTACTTCCGCACATTAAAGCACGCTTGGAACGCACAATTACTCAGACTGAGGACCCTGAGGAGCTGCGCCAGGTGGTCAACATCTATCTCATGCTGGGCGAGCCTTCAATATTGAATGAAAAGCAATTCCGTTCTTGGGCACTGCGGAACTGGGAACCAAGCCTGCGTGATGAACCGATACTGCGTACCCATCTGACCGAACACCTGGACGCGCTACTCGATAGTGAATTCAAGCCAACTGCCCTAGATCAGCGACTGATGGCGAACGCTCAACGTGTCATTTGTGATATCCCCTTGTCCCGACAGCTATATATGGCCTTGCAACAAATCGCCGAGCGCAAGAATATGCCTTCATTTTCGCTACAGCAGCTCGAACGCCGCGCCCAGCTCGTACTTACCAGCAGCGGGGCACCCAACGATCGTCACGAAGTACCAAGCTTCTTCACCTTAAGCGGTTACCACGAGGTCGTCGAAAAAGAAGGACTAGATGCGAGTAAGAGAACGATCAAGGAGAACTTTCGGGTCTGCGAGCACAAAGCTCGAACCTTGAAAGAGGCCGATCCGCAAGACGTTCTGCAGCGTATGCGTGAACATTACTTTCAAGACTACGTTCATCAATGGGAAAGCTTTCTCGAACGGATTGATTTGGTCACCCTACGGGATGTGCAGCACGCTGCGGAAACAGTGAAAATTCTGTCGGAGATTAATTCTCCGTTACAACAACTGCTGGAGCGAGTGAAAAAAGAGACCACGCTTGAGAGCACCCACATAGGTGGCGTACTTGAACGCTTTGATGTGGACATCGACATAGCAAAACCCGACGACCCAGTGTCACAAGCATTCAGCGCCCTCCACGACACCCTACGAGGCAGCGACGATACGCCACCAAAAATCGAAGATTTGCTCGGACAATTGAATGAGCTGTATGGCTACATTGCAGAAATCGCTGAGACCTCGGACAGCCATGAAGCCGCCTACGTTAAGGCCAGTGCCCGCATGGCCCAAAATCCCACTGATGTCATTCGCGTACTGCGCAACGAGGCGAACCGCTTACCGGCCCCCTTGAAACGAGTGATCACCTCCACCGCACTTCAAAGCTGGGGTACCGTGCTGGTGGCGACCCGGCAACATATCAACGCGGTGTGGAGATCAACGGTGCTCGCAGAGTATCGCTCTAGTTTTGAGAATCGCTATCCCCTGTATCGGGACAAGCCGGAGGAAACGACTCTCGCAGATTTCGGGCACTTTTTCGGGGCCGATGGGACGCTGGACTCCTTCATGCAAACCTATTTGAAGCCCTTTGTCGACTTCCGTCGTTGGCGCCTGAGGGGGCTCGACCAGCACAATCTGGGGCTCTCGGGTGACACGCTTACGCAATTGCGGCGGGCAGTTGAAATCAAGGAGATGTTTTTCGAAGACGGCGGACAGACGCCACTCATACGATTCCAAATGACGCCCCTCTTCCTAGATGACACCGTCAGGCGTTTTACGCTGGATGTCAGTGGCGAGACGATCAGTTATCGGCATGGCCCAGCGCGGACGCGCAAAATCGACTGGCCTGGAACAGGACAAACCGACCGGGTGAGGATAATTTTTGAGCGGCTTGGAGCAAGTCGATTCAGTATCGTTAAAGAGGGGCCCTGGGCTTGGTTCCATTTGTTGGATGAATCCATCCTCGATCGCACACGCAGCGCGGACAAGATAGTGATCACGTTTTCCACGGCAGGCTTCAATGCCCGTTATGAGCTGCGTACGAGCAGTGTTAATAATCCGTTTACTAATCAGGCGCTAGCCAATTTCCGTTGTCCGGAGCGTTTATAGAATTATGGGCACTCAGGCTACCACGGGCTATTTCGGAAAACTCCCGGTTAGCGGTGATTTTATTTCCCGTGGCCTACCGCGCACATTCATCGAGCCCTGGGATAAGTGGTTGCAGGCGGGCATAGTGTACAGCCGCGAACAACTGGGTACGCAATGGCTCGACCTCTATCTTACCAGCCCGGTATGGTGCTTTGCGTGGCGCGCGTCGCGCCAGGAGCCCACAGGATGGCTGGGTGTCATGATACCCAGCGTGGACCGGGTCGGGCGCTATTTTCCATTTGCTTTGGCGTTGCCGGTCCGTGACACAAGAGTGTTGCTCTATCGCGCTGAAAATGCTGAACCCTGGTTCGATCAAGCGACGCAGTTGGCACTCTCAGCCCTGGAACCTGGTTTCGACCTAGAGACTATGAATGATGAAGTGGACGGGCTGTCGCTGAGCTTAAGTGCCTCAGTACAATGGGGGCCGGGCGGGTCCGGTCTGCGCAGAGGCGTCACGGCAGATCGTGCTTGGGCGCTGAATCTGCCCCCACCCCGCCAGCTGCCACAGATCCTGGCGATCTTGACGACGGACCTGTTGACAGAAGCGTTTTCCACGTACAGCTTGTGGTGGACCAAGGGCTCCGAACATGTCGCCCCCTGTGCGTTGGTTTGCCGTGATCTGCCCCCCGTGGCTGGCTTCGCGTCTCTACTGAATGGCCAATGGGACCGCGAGGGGTGGCATCACATGCTTTCGATGGTTGCGGAGCCGGACGCTATTAGCGCGGAAGCTACGTCCAAAGAACCATGAACGATCAACCCTTCATCATCTGGCAATCCGCCTGTCGCAGTGATCGTGGTCGCGTGAGAAGAATTAACGAAGACGCGGCTCTGGATCTGCCGGAACTCGGATTGTGGGTGGTCGCCGACGGCATGGGGGGACATGAAGCCGGCGACGTGGCCAGCGGCATGATAGTCAAACAGCTGCAACACCTGTCACCGCCTGGCGATCTGGATGGTTTCATCAGCGCTGTCCGGGATCGCTTGCTAGCGGTCAACCGCTCTCTGAGGGATATTTCAATCCAACGCTATAGCAACCGCACTATCGGAAGCACCGTCGCTGCGCTGCTCGCATATCGCACCCAGTGCGCCTATATCTGGGCTGGAGACAGCCGCATCTACCGGCAGCGGGGTGAGGCATTTGTTGCCATGACGCAGGATCACAATTTGGCGGCACAATACATCGCCCAGGGAGTGTTGCGCTCCAACGACGCTGTCGACAACCGTTCTGCGAATGTATTAACCCGCGCAGTGGGTGCAGCGGACGAATTGGACCTCGACATCCGCATTGACGACCTGCAAGCCGACGATGTGTTTCTACTTTGCAGCGACGGGTTATACAAGGAACTCGCCGATGAGGAGATCGCTAACCACCTGGGAAGCAATGACTGCGGGTCTATGGCAGAAGAGTTGTTGAACACTGCACTCGCCCGCGGCGCGCGGGATAACGTGACGGTAACCGTAGTGAAAATGAAGGACGCCTTTTCTTCTCCTCCACCATGAGCAGACTCGCCCTTATCCTCACCGCCTTCAAAAGAAGAGAGGTCAGCGAAATCGAACTCGCATCCCGCGTCGAGCAGCTGTTGACCGAACCCATGAACGAGCGCGAAGCCATCCTCGCGGAACTCAATCGCGCACACCGCGAAGGCATTCTCAACGACGCGCTGTTCGAGCGCTTCAGCACGCGCCTGTTGGCGCCTGAACCCAGATCGTACTCAGTCCCGGCGACCGAAAGCGCTGCAGACATGACGCGAGCCGTTCCACCTGACGCGCCGGAAACTGGGACACTGGATATTTCACAAACAGCCGCTACTGTCGTTGCCAGCGAGGCAACCCTCGCTGAACCAGCGCCTCCAGAGCCCCAGGACTCCTCCTCGCCACACCCTGCAATCGACACCAGCCGACAAACGCCGCTCTCGCCTGGGATGGTGCTAAAGGAACGCTTTGTATTGGAAGAAATCCTCGGCGTCGGCGGTATGAGTATCGTGTTCAAGGCGCGCGATTTGCGTAAAGAGGAAGCCCAAGACCGCAGCCCCCATGTGGCCATCAAGGTGTTGGGCGAGGCCTTCAAGAGCCACCCGGACTCGCTGCTGGTCCTTCAGCGCGAGGCGAAAAAAGCCCAGACGCTGGCACACCCTAACATCGTTACGGTCTACGACTTTGACCGTGACGGTAATACGATCTACATGACCATGGAATGCCTGGACGGCGAACCTCTCAATGAGATCATACGCCGCTGTCGCCGCCACGGCATGTCACTGAAAGATGCCATGCCCTACATCGACGGTATCACCCAGGCGCTGACTTATGCTCATAAAAATAACATCATTCACTCCGATCTCAAGCCCGCCAATGTCTTCCACACCCAAGACCACGTGGTCAAGGTCCTGGATTTTGGAATCGCCCGTGCTAAGAAACGGCCGGGACAACATCAATCCGATACTGGCGTCTTCGATGCCGGTCGGCTGGGCGCATTGACCCCCGCCTACGCCAGTTGTGAAATGCTAGAAGGCGACGAGCCGGATCCACGGGATGACATTTATGCGCTCGCATGTATTACCTACGAATTGCTAGCCGGCCACCATCCCTTCGATAAGAAACCTGCCCTTCAAGCTCGCAATGAGGGTCTGGCGCCAAGACCCATCAAAGGGTTAACACGCCGCCAGTGGCGCGCCCTACGGCGCGGCCTCGCCTTTAAGCGTGCAGTGCGCATACCCACTGCGACTGACTTCCTCGCTGGCCTTAAACCTGCGCCCTTGATAACCAGGCGCACGCTAATGCTCACATCGCTGTTGTTGGTAGTGAGCGCTTACTATGCCTACGAGCTGTCTCAATTTCGTCAGGAAAGAGCCGATCAACTCGAGTCAGTAGAACCCGTGGAGGTGTCACCTGAACAGGAAGTGAAGATCGCTGAATACTTGGAAGCCGCTGAATTCTACCTCGCCCTAGGCCATCTCGCTGCTCCGCCTGGCGACAGTGCTTTGGACGTTTATCAACGGATCCTTGAAATTGATCCCGGCCACCGGCAGGCCCGAGAGGGCGTCCGGGAAATCGCCGATCAATACGAGACGCTAGCCCGCAGCGCCTGGCGTGCCGGCGATCTCGAAGAGGCCGAGACACTTGTTCAACTCGGCCTGCGCGCTCGCCCAGCTCATGCGGACTTGTTGGAAATCCAGGAAGAGATCGAGCAACATCACGTCACATCACCCTAATGCGCGGCAGCATGATTGCGCACTGGACTCCATCGTAGTGTCCGCTGTTTCCAGACACTTCGTTGGACGCTTTTTCGTAATCGATCGGCAGAGGAACAACGAGAAGCGG
>CALZJG010000081.1 GCA_945787555.1 uncultured Chromatiaceae bacterium
GCAACAGCCTCGATTGGCGTTACGTTAATGTGCGCCGCACCATGATCATGTTGGAGGAGTCCATCAGGTTGGCCACCAAGGCCTATGTCTTCGAGCCCAATACCGCCAATACCTGGGTCACCATCAAAGGCATGATACGTAACTTCCTCACCGGTATTTGGAAACGTGGCGGTCTGGCGGGCGCGAGTCCCGACGACGCGTTCAGCGTCCACGTGGGATTGGGCGAGACCATGACCTCCGAGGATATCTTGGAAGGCATACTTCGCGTCACGGTGTTGGTGGCCATTTCCCGTCCCGCGGAATTTATCGAGATCACCTTCCAGCAGCAGATGCAGAAGTCGTGAGCGCGTAGTAGCCCATTACCTTAATAAGTCCAGCGAACGATAAAGCTAACGATAAGGAGGAGTGTTATGGCAGATGACGGATCAGCACAATCCACTACCGTATGGCCGATGCCGAAATTCCATTTCCAAGTGAAATGGGACAGCGAGGTCATGTCGTTTCAAGAGGTCTCGGGGCTGGACATCGAGTCACAGCCGATCGAATACCGTCACGGCGACAGTCCCGAGTTCTCGACCATCAAAATGCCGGGGATCAAGAAAACCGGCAACATCACCATGAAGAAGGGCGTGTTCAAGTCGGATAACAAATTCTGGGACTGGTTTAACCAGATTAAGATGAACACCGTCAAGCGGATACCAATCACGATCAGCCTGTTGGACGAAACCGGCGCGCCCGCCATGGTGTGGACCTTGGCCAATGCGTGGCCCACCAAGATTACCGGCACGGACATGAAGTCCGACGGCAACGAGGTGGCGGTCGAGTCCATAGAGATCGCCCATGAGGGGTTGACGATCGCCAACGGCTGATCGTCTCGATGACAGGGTGAGCGAGGGACGCGTCATGGACGCGTGCCCTCGGCTCATTTCCTCTGCTCACTCCCTCTAAACATTGAATGGGTGGCACGCATGGCAAGTTCGTTACTCGGCGCCGATCTGTATCCGCCGTCGTCGTTTCATTTCAAGGTGGCTTTCGCCGCTACCTTGGGAAAAACCGACACCTCGTTTCAGAAGGTGAGCGGGATTGGCTCGGAAATCGAAACCGAGCCGGTGGTGGAGGGCGGCGAGAACCGTTACGTGCATCAGTTGCCGACTAAGGTGAAGCATCCGCGGCTGGTGTTGGAACGGGGCATCGCGAACATGACTTCACCCTTGGTGATCTGGTGCCGCTCGGTCCTGGAAGCGGGCTTCATCGCCCCCATCGTGCCCATGCCTATCAGCGTGTTTCTATTAGACGAGAACCATGCGCCGCTGCGCGCCTGGTCGTTCGCTAATGCCTATCCTGTGAACTGGCAAGTGGAAGCCTTTGCCTCGACCAAGAACGAAGTGGCTATAGAGAAGATCGAGCTGAATTACAACTATTCGAACCGGCTCATTTGACACTGGGCGTAACCATGACCATCGAGATACGCGAATTATTGATTAAATCCTCGGTAACAGAGCAAGATGGCACGGGGAGCGACAACGTATCCTCGTCAGAGGACGTCCAGCAAATCAAGCAAGAGTTGCTGGAGCAATGTCGGCAGATGATCTTGGACCTGCTCGCTGAACGAGAGGAACGATAATGGCGGGCCTCAGCACGGGCTTGAAGAAGAAACTGACCCTTACGTCTTGCACCGTCGACAAAAGCGGCAAGGTGACGGTGGGGAGTGACAAGTTCGAGGTGATGTTGAATCCTTCGGCTTACAGTCACGAACATTCCATCAGTTACAGCCAGCAAAAGACCTTCGGACAGTTGGGCTCCGATACCAAGTTCAACGCCGTCAATGCCGAGAAAGTCACCTTCGACATCGTCATCGACGGTACCGGCGTCGTGAACCTTCCCATCCCCGGCGTGGGATCGCCTGACGTCAAGACGCAGATTCAACAATTGAACAGCATCGTCTACAAGTATGATGGAAACGATCATCAGCCCAAACATGTGCGGCTGTTATGGGGGAGCCTGATCTTCTTCGGTCGACTGCAATCCATGTCGGTGCAGTACACCTTGTTCAAGCCCAGCGGTGAACCGCTACGGGCCAAGGTCAAACTGGCATTCAGCGGTTTCATGAGCAAAGAAGAAGAAGCGCTCAAGGCCAATCGTTCATCACCGGATTTGAGTCATGTGGTGGAGTTCAAGGCCGGCGATACCTTGCCCTTGCTGTGTTATCGCATTTATAAGGACAGTTCTTACTATCTGGAAGTGGCGCGGATTAATAATCTCACTCATTTCCGCGATATTGAGCTGGGCACCAAGCTGCATTTTCCACCGTTGAGATAAGCGATGCCGGATTCTCCACAAAAAAATGCCGGCAGCGGTATCGTCAGACTGACCCTATTCAGTAACGGCGCGCAGGTCGAAGAAACCGTACAGATCGTCTCGATTGCGGTGACCAAGGCGTTCAACCGCATACCTACAGCGCGTCTGGTCCTCTTGGACGGCGACATGCCTGAGCAGGATTTTCCACTCAGTGATTCCGATCAATTCAAGCCGGGCAGCGAGATCAAGGTCAATGCCGGCTACGATCAGGACGAGGAAACGATTTTTCAGGGTGTGGTGATCAAACACGGTATTGATATCAGCGGCAATAATGACGCGCGGCTGGTGGTGGAGTGTCGCGACAAAGCCGTGGCCATGACCATAGGGCGCAACAACGCCAATTACATCGATAGCAAGGACAGCGACATCATCAGCCAGCTGATCGGTGACAACGGCGCCACGGCGGATGTGGAGGCCACCGCCACTCAACATAAGGAGCTGGTGCAGTATTACTGCACGGATTGGGACTTTATGCTTTCGCGTGCCGAAGTGAACGGCCTGTTGGTCGACGTCGATGCCGGCAAGGTCACGGTCAAGTCGCCGCAGACCGATGCCGCTGCGCAACTCAAGGTGACCTACGGTGACGATCTGCTGGAGTTTCACGCCGATATCGACGCGCGCTCTCAGTACGCCAAGGTGAAGGCCGCCAGTTGGGACCAGAAAACCCAAGCCGTGATCGAAGATCAGGCCAGCCCCCCGACGCTCAATAGGCAAGGCGATCTGAAGGCGTCCGATTTGGCGAAAGTGATCAACCTGGACGCCTTTCGCTTGCAAACCGCGGCGCCTGTCGACCAGGGGGCACTGCTATCCTGGGTCAAAGCGCAGCAGCTTAAGTCCGGCCTGGCGAGGATCCGCGGCAGCATGAAGTTCCAGGGCAGCAGCAAGGCGTTGGTGGGCGGGTTAATTGAGCTCGCGGGCGTTGGCAAGCGCTTCAATGGCAGCGTATTCGTCAGTGCGGTGCGGCATGATTTTGCCCGCGGCGATTGGGTTACGGAAGTGGAGTTCGGCCTGGCGCCGGATTGGTTTGCGGAACGCCGCGACCTGGTCGCGCCGCCCGCCGCAGGCTTGGTGCCCGGTGTCGAAGGATTACAGATCGGCGTCGTCAAGCAACTCGATGAAGATCCGGAAGGTGAGTACCGGGTTCAGGTTTCGGTACCCGTGTTGCAAGCCGCGACCGAAGGCGTCTGGGCCCGGCTGGCAAAGTTCTATGCCTCCGAGGGTATCGGTGCATTTTTCATACCGGAAATCGGTGACGAGGTGGTGCTGGGGTATCTAAACAATGATCCTGCCTACCCGGTCATACTCGGTAGTCTCTATAGCAGCAAGCGTAAGCCGGCCTATGAGCCCAGCGCGGAAAATTTCACCAAGGCCTTGGTGACCAAGAGCGAGCTCAAGGTGGAATTCGACGATGAGAAGAAAGTGATTACTATCGTCACGCCGGGTAACAATACCATCGTGATCAGCGATGAAGACAAGTCCATCTTATTGCAGGATCAGAACAATAATAAAGTGGAGTTGAGCGACAGCGGTATCGTGTTGGACAGCCCCAAGGACATCAAGATCAGCGCCCAGGGGAAGGTCAGCATAGACGCCGTGGGTAATGTGGAGGTGACGTCCCAGGCGGATGTTAAACACGCAGGGCTCAACGTCAACAATACTGCCCAAGTGGGTTTCGTCGCCAAGGGCAATGCCAGCGCGGAAGTGTCCGCCTCGGGACAAACCACCATCAAGGGCGCCATGGTCATGATCAACTGAACATTTGATCAATTCGTCAGTTGAGCATGACCACCACCCCCTAAATTTGGGAGAACAACATGCCACCCGCCGCCAGACTCACCGATATGCACGCCTGCCCCATGCAGACGCCGGGCTTGCCGCCCATCCCGCATGTCGGCGGACCGGTAGTCGGCCCCGGTGTGCCCACGGTGTTGATTGGCAAGATGCCGGCGGCCGTGGTGGGGGATAGCTGCGTTTGCGTCGGTCCACCGGATTCCATCGTCAAGGGTTCGGCGACGGTGATGATAGGCAACAAGCCGGCCGCGCGCATGGGCGATAGCACCGCGCATGGCGGCAGCATCGTGCTGGGTTGTCCCACAGTCATGATCGGCGGTTAGAGGGGGAGCGTGGCGCTTATGAGTGTGGATAAATCATTTCTCGGTAAAGGCTGGGGCTTTCCGCCGGAATTCGATGTGCGATCGCGGGAAGTGAAAATGGTGGCGGAGGAGGATGATATACGCGAGAGCCTGCATATCCTGCTGTCCACCGCGCCCGGCGAACGATTGATGAATCCGTCTTACGGTTGTGGGCTCAAGACGCTGGTGTTCGAAAGCCTCAGTGAGTCCACGGTCACCGAGATGCGCGACATGATAGAGCGAGCGGTGTTGTTCTTCGAGCCGCGTATCACGCTGCACAATGTGGTGGTGGAGACGGAGGAGGTCTATGACGGCGTCATCAAGATATTGCTGGAATACACCGTGCGCAGTACCAATACGCGCAGCAACATGGTTTATCCGTTCTATTTTCTCGAAGGTACCAATATTAAGCTCTAAACAAGGCGGGAAGGCCGTCGACAGGCAGGGAATGAGATGAATGACTGAAAGAGTATGGAGCAATCTCAGCGATGGGACGGGGCAGGACAGCCGCTTTCCCGCCGCACTCGAAGAGGGTTATTTCAGCGTCGATGAATTGACCTTCGAGCAGTTGCTCGCCATGGGCGCCGACTTCGCGGCTGTCATCAATTACTACAACTTGAAGAACCAGCGTGACGGCAGCTGGGCGCGTCTCTTCGAATCCGATGAGGCGGTGATCATGGCCCAGATACTCAGCACGGATACCCGACGCTTGGAGACCGAATTCGCGCAGGTCTCAGAAGCCGCTGTCCCAGACCAACTGGGAGCTATCTATGCGGGCGTCGAACGCATCGACGGGTGGTTCAAGGGGCTGAACAGTTCCGATCACCGCGCCGGCATGACCTTGAGCTGGAAAATCGCCGAACTGATCAAGGAGAAGCTCTCAGGTGAACTGCATCCTATCGGGGCGACGCTGACGCGCGATCCGGCGGGTGTCGCTATGGCTGATGCGTCACGTTTAGGTGGACTCAGTTCTTTGTGGGGGGTAGTGCGCGACGGGGAGCGTTACTCATTCCCTAAGGCGGCTGCCACGCCTAGGCCCCGCGCACAGCCGTTAAGTGCGATGGTGGGTTCCGCAGCACGTGCCTTGTCGCATGGCATCGCCTACCTGCAGCGCATCACTCCTCCCTATTTGGAGGCTAGCCTGCAAAGTCAGGCACACAATCCGGCCATGGGGCTGTTCATGGCCTTTCTCAAGCTTTGTCAGAAAGTCCAGGCGCACACCAATCGCCACACACAGCGCCACTTGAATTTTTATTACCATGATTTACTCAAGGCGGAGCTGCGATCGTCACTGCCGCGCAGCGTCTATGTCACGCTAGCGAGCGGCGTCGAGAACCTGAGTGTGCCGGCTGGGAGCCCGTTCAGCGCCGGTAAGGATGCGGCGGGTAAGGATCAGATCTATGTCGCCGACCAAGATATCGCGGTCTCGGATGCGAAGCTGGTGCAAGTGTGTTCCTTATCCTTGGCGCGGGATAAATCGATCTCGCCAGAGAGAGAGCTGGATTTCATCGCCCGAGCGCGGGCCGGTTGTTTCTATCCGAATGCCGCTGTTGAGGTCTCAGCGTGGCCGCTCTTTGAGACCTTGGCCGAGGAGGTTGGCGGCGCCGAGATCGGGTTCGCTGTGGCCAGTTCGGTCTTGTTAATGCGCGAAGGGCAGCGTGAGGTAGAAGTCACCATCAAGTACCTGACGCCACCCGAGGTTGATGCCGAGCGTGGCGTGAGTCTGTTGGCTTTGCTCCAGAAAACGAAGACCGAGGGCGAATTTTTTACGCTTCTGGGGAAAATACTCAGCCGTTACCTGCTGGCGCACGATGACTGGTTGAGCGACGAGCACAAACGTTACATCGTCAACCAAGCGGAGCGCAAAGTCGGCAGCTCGGCGCTGAAAGTGATCCGAAAATTATTCGCGCAAGAGCGCCTGGATCTCTTTTATCAATTGTTCAGGAAAGCGTTCACCATCAGTGTGACCACCGAGTTGGGTTGGCATACGGTGCGCGGCTATGCGGTCTCCCCCTATCGAACCGCCACGGAAACGGCACAGCATGGTCTGCGCTTCGTCTTCAATCTTGGGCCGGACGTGGCGGCGGTGGTGCCCTATGTCCAAGAGCAACACGGTGGCGATTGGGAAACGGCGTTGCCGCTGATCCGTTTTCTCATCAACGATCAAGCACATTTTTATCCCTTTTCATTGCTGCATGCCTTGACGGTGCAGGAAGTCGTTATCCAGACGCAGGTGCAAGGAATCAAGGACCTGCTGGCGTACAACAACTTTGGTCAGTTGGACCCCGGCGCGCCGTGGCATCCTTTCGGGCCGGCGCCCAGTCCCCATTCTTACTTTGTGCTGGGCAATATGGAAGCGGCGAAGAAATCGCTGGTAGCGATGCGCTTCAATATCGAATGGGGTGAGTTGCCACGCGAGCTAGGCGGCTTTGCGCAATACTATGAGGGCTACGACAGCAACTACGCCAATGACTGTTTCAAGGTCACTGCTGCGGTATTCCGTGATGGGGAATGGCTACCCGGCTCGCAGGAGCCGTCCAGTATCTTGCCTTTGTTCGAAACGACGGCTGACAGCGACAGGGTCAGTGTAACTTCCAGCTTGGATATGCCGGGCCTGAAGCACTGCCAACCCCTACCCGTCGGCATGACCAAGGCAGCCTATCGCTACGATCTCAAGGCGCGCGATGGATTCTTCAAATTCACCCTCAGCGCGCCGGATGGTGCCTTTGGCCACCGCGAGTATACGTCGCTGTTGACGCGCGTACTCACGGAGAATGCGCGCCTGAAAAAATTATTCAAACCATTGCCCAACCCTCCCTATACCCCGTTGATTAACCGTATTTCGCTCGATTACACCGCCAGAAGTGTCATAAGCGCCAAGGCGGATAGCACTCAGGCTGTCGAGCGCCTGCAAGACGCAATTTTACATATACAACCCTTCGGCAGTGAACGCGCTTTCCCCGCGCAACATCCCTCGTCAGGGAACTTATTGCCCCGCTATGTTCATGATGGGAATCTCTATCTCGGGATGACCGCACGCCGGTTGGGAGGAATACTCACCCTCATGTTTGACATGGGCGGCTATGCGAAGCGCTCAGCGTTCAACGAAGCGCCCGCTATCACCTGGTTCTATCTGGTCGGTAATCAGTGGCGACGCTTGGATACTGCTTGCGTGCTCAGCGATACCACGCTGGGCTTTCTCAGCTCAGGAATCATCACCTTGGACATTCCCAATGACATCGATCGTGATCACACGACAATGCCTGGCGGATTGTATTGGCTGCGCGTGTCTTCTGATGTCGCATCAGAGGCGTTTTGCCACGTGCGTGCCATCCAGACCCATGGGCTTAAACTTAAAGGGAGCACCGAGAATGTTGTCGACATGCAGTTGACCGGCGAGCGGATACAACGTGCACTAATGACTTTGCCGGGTCTGAGCCAGGTTCAGCAGGTAGGTGAAGTATTCGGCGGTCGCCAGCGGGAAACCGACCCCGAGCTGAAGACCCGCATCAGCGAGCGTCTGCGGCATAAGCAACGTGCGTTGTCGCCATGGGATTACGAGCGTCTGATCTTGCAGCGGTATCCGGAGATATACAAAGTCAAATGCCTGCCTAATATGCGTTCCGATCGACTCGGCGATAGCTGCGCCGGTCAGGTGATGATCGTAGTGGTACCGTATCGCAACGCCTACGAAACCAAACAGGTGTACGGCCCCAAAGTTAAGACTGTGGCGCTCAAGCTCATACAAGACTATATCTCCGATTTGGCGCCGCCCTTCGCGAATATCGAAGTGCGTAACCCGATTTATGAGCGCATACAAGTCCGCTGTACGGTGAAGTTCACACGCTCGGGACAAACAGGCCGCTACCTTGAACGCTTGAATCAGGCGATCGTAGAGTATTTGTTGCCTTGGCATGACGGCGGTTATCAGGCGACTTTTGGCTGGTGTATCCGCAGAGAGGATGTGGAGTCCTATATACGAGAGCTAGACTACGTGGACTTCATCACGAACTTTTCTATGCTACACATTACGCGCAATGATGAAGGGTTTAGCCATCTAGAGGATACCGCGCGTCCCGGCACTCGCGAAGCGGCGCTGTACGGCGCAGAGGAATACGAAGAGATCGTTCCTCGCTATCCGTGGAGTTTGGCGATACCTGTCAAGACCCACTTCATCGAAACCATGGATGCCATCAGCCCAATCCCGGCGCAGCCCACAGGCATCGACGAACTGGAAGTGGGCAACACATTGATCATCAATACGGGTAACTCCCATGGCTAAGCGTAACCGTGACACACTTAAAAACTTTTTCAGCAAAGGCGCTTTGCCCTCCGAGGAGCAGTTTCACGACTTGATCGACTCGGCGGTCAATCAGATTGATGAGGGATTTGACAAGTCACCCGAAGGCGGACTTGAAATAACCCCGGTTGGCAATCATGACGGACTCATCAGTTTTTTTCGTAGCACGGATCCGGAACGTTCGCTGTGGAGCATCAACTACGGTGCCAATCAACAGACCTTCCTATTCAATAACAATCTAAATGACGTGACTCCACTGTCCTTGACCGATGATGGCAAGGTTGGTGTGAATACCAATAGCCCCTGTTGGACGCTGGACGTAAACGGTGTGATCTCGGCGCAAGGGCGCGTTGGCACCTATCGTCAAGGCATGGTGCCGGCCGACGGTAAGTGGCATAACGTGACTGAAGAACTCGATGGTGTGCAAGCCTTCGAGATCATGGCCGGTGCGGGTCTAAAGGGCAGTGGCAAGTATGCACTCATACACGCCATTGCCTTGAACACGTTCAATCCCAAAGGGGCTTGGTTCAATATCTTTAATCGCAAGAAACGCATCAAATGTCACCAAGCGTATTACCGTTCCATCAGCGATAAATTGAAGCTGCGCTGGATTGGGGAGAACCACAAGTATTACCTCCAACTACGCAGTAACAGTGACTACGGTGAGAACATCGGGATACGTTTCTATGTCAGTAAGCTGTGGTTCGACGAGGATATGTCGGATTCCGTTCTTGCGCCTCCGGCCGTTGAACCAGAGTAAGGGAGCTTATGGTGGCCGAACCCATCAGCATAGAAAGAAAACGCGTCGCCGAGGATGAACTCAGTTTCGAGCGCCTCAGGCGCGAGGGTATTTCGGCCGTACAGGCGCTGTCCGGCACGGTGTGGACAGATTACAACACACACGATCCCGGCGTCACGATTCTAGAACACTTGTGTTATGCCTTGACAGATGTCGTCTATCGTGCAGATTTCAAGATCGAGGATTATCTCACGGGCGATGACGGACACATCGATTATGCAGCGCATGGGCTACACTCCCCAGAGGATGTCTACACTAGTCGGCCGAGCACGCTGGCGGATTATCGCAAAGTCATTTTCGATGCTATCCCAGAACTGGAAAATCTCTCGATTAGCAAGCTGGAAGGTAACGGTATCGCCGGTCTGTACCGCCTGAGCGCGCGGGTGCGGGATAACGTCAGCGAGGACGGACATCAGGACGTGGTGGAGAAAATTCGCAAAGTCTATGCCGCCAATCGAAATCTTTGCGAAGATCTGGCGGAGATCAGCATCGTTCATCATGCCAATATAGAGCTCGACGCTGACCTCGATATTGAAATCGGAGATGACGTAAGCCCCAGCGAACTGTTGGCACAGGTCTATTATCGGTGCGCTCGGCTAGTGACTGGGGCGATACGTATCTATCCCTACGAATCTATTTTGAATGAAGGGAAGAGTTTGGAGGAAATACTCACAGGTCCCTTTTGCCGTCATGGCTATATCAAGGCTGAGCAATTAAACGATAGTGCGCGTACGGTTTATCTCTCTGACATTTTCTCTGTCATTAAACAGGTCGAAGGGGTGTCGCGTATCCGCAAGCTGAGTTTGCTAAAAGATGGCAAGCTCTATGATCAAGGTTTGAATCCTCTAGATGCGCAAGATGCTCCTCGTTTGCAAGTGCCGGTCGATGACGCGGATATCAAGATCACACTGTTCAAGGACGGGCGGTTAGTGCAGACATCGGCGAAAGACCTTAGAAACCGTTACGAAGAGCTGAGTTTCGTGCAGCAGTCGCACATCCATGCCCTCAGCGACATGTCAGTGCTTTATCACCGGCCTGAGGGGGCCCGCCGTGATTTGCGACACTACACCTCCATACAAAATGAATTTCCAGCCATCTACGGCATCAATGCCTATGGTGTGCCCGATTCGGCGCCTGAGGATGTCAAGGCCAAGGCTCTGCAACTCAAGGGCTATCTGCTTATATTCGAGCAATTCATTGTTAATCAGCTAGCGAACCTACAGTCTCTAGGGCAGTTGTTTTCCACGACGGATGGCAGCCGAGGCTCCTACGGGTTTCAAGCCATGCAGCGTGATAGTGTCGCTGACTTAGAACGTTTGTATCCCAGCGATCCCACCCAAGTCATCAGTGCTATCGTCGCCAAATATGATGATCATGCAGAACGCAAGAATCGCTTGTTGGATTATATGTTGGCACTCTATGGCGAAAGCTACCCGCAAGACGCTTTGCGACACTTTAATCGTTATTATTCAGCAGAGGGTTTGGAGTATGCCCTCGTTTACAACAAGCTGGCGTTGTTGAAGCAAATCGTCGCAGTGGGTCGAGATCGAGGGGCAGCCTATGACTATAGTCGCCCAGCCTGGAATACCCTCAACATCTCCGGTCTCAAGCGTAAAGTGAGTTTGCTGCTGGGCTGCAAGCATCAGCACAATCGCTCCTATACGCTGGGTTTGCTCAAGCGCGGTCTGAAACTGGTCTCGGATGACACCTACCGTCGTATGCAAGAGGGCGCCTGGGACCTGAGGTTAGGCTTGCTCGAAGATATATCCGAGCATGTTGGTACGGCGTTTCACGCTATATCCGCTAGTCTTCCGGACCAGGAGTTCACGTTAAAGCAGCAGCGTCGCTCGCTGCGCTCGATCGCCCCCTTTAAACACAACGTCATCAACGATTCTTTATTTCGAGATGGGATAGACATACGCCGCTACCGAGTAGGCAGTCTCACCAGCAACGAAGACTACCAACTGTTCTTTCAAGCCTCGCGTCCGGACGAGTGGTGGTATCTAGGTAGCTACGATGGCGAACAATCCGCTGTGAAGGGCGCTCATGCCTTGCAGCGTTTCTTGATGCAGGTGAATCAGGAATGCGAAGGATTGCATGTGCTGGAGCATGTATTGTTGAGGCCTGAGGAGCAAGGCGCGCCATTACCTTCTAATGAACATGACCAGGCGGACTTCTATTCGTTACGTATCAGCGTACTGTTCCCCGCCTGGAGCGCGCGCTGCGATGACGCCAATTTCCGCCATTACGCCGAAGAGCTGGTACGGGAGAATTGTCCCGCCCATCTGGTTCCCGACTGCCATTGGCTGGATTTTTCAGCGATGGGTGATTTCGAGCGGCGTTATTTGCGCTGGTTGAAGCTCAGGCAGCCGAGCTTGGTGGGGAATGTCGACTTGGAGCAGGCTCGGGCGGCAGTGACCGAGTTCATGCAGAGCTTGCGCAACTGATGGAACGTTACGCAGATATCGCACCTCGGCACGTAGTGGGAAAAACGGTTTTTGACGTCTCCTACTCCCGGGAGGAGGATGCTTACGCACAAGAAGCGATCATGCACAGCTTTATCAAAGATCGGCTCATTGCAGTCATTGAAGAGACCTTCAACGAACATGCCATGCCTGGCATGGTGCTGCGTTTGGAGCGTCTGGAAGTGGATTTAGGCAGTGTGAGTGTCGACGGTTATCAGCAACAAATGGAGCAGCGCCTCAGGACTTGCCTGGGTGCGCAATTGAGGGAGCAGCTGACTCAAGTGCACCTAAGAACCGAGAGTGGTGGCTTGGCGAGCACGAAACGCAGTGAGTGGGAGCAACTAGCGTACTACCTCGGGCACGGGCATTTGCCGTGGAATGGAGCGGCGCTCGGCCCGCGTAGCTGCGATCAGTTGTTGCGTAGCGCCATCCAACATAATCCTGCAGAACTGGTGCGTATGATAAAGCACTCCGGGCAGCGGACCCTGCTCATCAAGCGATTGGCGCGCCAGTTTCATGGTGAACTACTCAAGGAATTGGCTAGTTTATTGGCGCCTAGTCAGGCAGCCGGTCTGATCAGGGTAATGGAAGCGATCGAGATTATTAGGCAAGCAGCTTGGCCACTCTCGTCGGGTAGTGAGGCCGCCGATCTTGCTTGGAACTGGGAAACGCTCTTGCATGCCTTGATGCGGGGCGGAAATATGAGCAGGACGGCTACGAAATTCGTTGACGAGGTAGTAAAGCGTATAGCCATGTTGAATCAGCAGCCCTATGCTAAGGTGTTGGCCGCGCTAGCACACACTGCACGGCTTTCCAGTTGTGCGGGACACAGCAGCGCAGAGCTAACGGAACTCATGCAAGCACTACAAAGGGACCAGAAGATATCCGGTATAGGCGCTATGGGTGCAGGGCAAACATCGGGAGAGGCGACTGGGCAGGCATTGGGCCAAACAGCTGCGTTGATTAGCGAACAGGCGCCCAATCAATCTGCAACACCCGCGACAAACCCGGAAGATGTGCTGGAGGGTAAGCTGCGATCACGTCTATTTGCGGCATTGTCGAACGGGAATTTTGCGAAGATATCATCTGATTGGCCTGTTCTGATTGGTAGCAAGCGGGATTTCCTGCGCAATGCTTTGCTAGTGTATCTGACCTCCGAGGAAGTACGGCAGGCGGTTAGCATTTCATTTCCCGAGCCCATCCTCCGTGACATAGTGGGGGTGATGTCGCTTGGCGCCAGCACATTCATTAATGGGTTCATGGCCGAGATGGCGCAGATAGCGCGGCAAATCCTCTCAACCCAGCCAGAGCGGTTAGGTCATATTGATCAAGAAGTATTGATGCGGCGCATATGGCTGAACACCTTAGGTTATGTACGGGAGCACTCCCGAGACGGTATGCATCCCGGAGGCTATGTTGCGACGCAACTTAGGATGACTTTGGAGCAGGGGCTCCTCTCTTTGGACGATTGGTTCATGATGCTGCCAGATCTACTGCAAACGGTGCACTACGATGCTCTGGATGAGGGACGGCGAGATCAACTTCTGATAGCCCATAAATCGCTAAACCAGCATGCAGGCTCGCGAGAAGAACTAGGCATAACGGAACTACGTTGGGCTATGCGTGTATGTATCGCGCTAGCGCCTGACGTCCATCCTGAGCTGGCAGAAGGCATTATGCGCCGCGTTGAAAACGTAGCGATCCAAGAAACAACCGAAACTCACCATTATCTCGCTGACTTGCAGCGTATCTTGCATGACGATTTTGGCAACGGTGACCCTTACTATGGCGCTGTGCAGGATCAAGATCCCGGCCTTGATCGTGCAGAACTCGCATCGGCCCGCGGGAAAGCATCACAGGGCCCTATTGATCTCGCCCAGATGCGCCGGCACTTGATCTCTGCGCTGCGCAGAGGCGATGTGGCTGCAATAAGACCATTATGGCCGAAGTTGCTGCGTGAAAACTCGGCACTCATTGTTGAGGCCTTGATCCGAGCAGGCCGCACACTTGTAGTTAGGAAGCGCATCGCCGAAATTTTTCCATTGAGTATGCTGGATGACATGCTGCGCATATTGGCGCCGCGAAATATAGATTGTATTGCCGTCGTCGCGAAATATCCCGAACTGTTCCAGAGTGCCATGGGCGGAGAACATCTCGATGTCGAAGCCTCCCAACGGCGGCTTTGGGAATGCACATTGAGCCTATTGTCGGCGGATCGTGCCGATCAGATGGACATGACGGTTTTTATGCGTAGTCTGATTCATCGCTGGTCGTCCGAACAGTCTATACCGGTGGGAGAGATAATTTACCATCTGCGCAGCAAGCTCGCCCAGCGTGTAGTGCCTGACAACTTGACGGAAATTCTGTCGACCAGCCTGATAAAACTGGCGCGTGAAGCGAGTCTCGTTGCGGCCGCACATGAATCTGCTGAACAGGCTGGCCGTACGTTGCTGCAAGCCTACGAGCTCTACCAACGGTTGGTAGCATGGATCGCTCAGCCAGATAGTCGGCGCGGGTCCAGTGAGGATACTTGCTTGCCGATTATTGAGGCGATGAGTCGAGATCATCCGAGTCAATTGCTGAAATTCTATCGCTTGTTACAGACTGGTTATTACAGCCCGAGGCACGTCGCTGGTGCGCTGACCTATCAAGAGCTGCGCGCTCTCATACATGCCTTCGTTTCCCTGGTCAGTCAGGCTGATAACGCGGCGCAGGCAGATTTTCTCTTGGCTATGGATCACACTGCACGACAGGCGCGAGACGCGCATCACTACTATGCACAGGTAATGACATGCCTGTTACATGACCAAGTGGTCGACTTTGAGGGCGCCGCCGCGTCAGATGTCAGTCTAGTAGCGCCTAGTAGTGCCGAGCAAGCACGGGCCAGGGTGGATCGCGCATATTCTGTGGCGACTCTTGCAACAGAGGGCGATGCGTCGCTCTCCAGTCTGATGGACATTGAAGCGGGGTTCGCATTACTACTCGCGTATCTCAACGATGGTTACGCGCTCACCGGCAAGGAGAGGGCGGGGATGCAAGACATGCTCGCACTTCAGTGCATAAATGAGCCGGAAGTATTGCGTAGTCGGTTAGCTGGCGTTATGCAGCGTCGAGCAGCGGTAAAGCGCCTCATTAATCTGTTACCTGAGCCGGTATTGGTGCGGATATTCAGTATTTTGCGTCCCGCCGAGAATAGCCTCGTACAGAAATATGCTGATGTCATGAGTCTCGCCTTGCTGAGCATGGGGCAGGTTTCCGCGTCGACGCCACCACATGCCATGAAATGGCGGTTGATCTTTCGCTACTATTTCGAGGAGGGTCGTCTATTTCAGGAAGAGGACTTCATCCGCCGTTATGCCGAGGGCTTGCAAGCCTATAGTCGGTGGCGAGAGGGTGCATTATTTAGGGCCGAGCTCAGTCAGCAGGTGATCAAAGACATTATGCCGACTACACGCAATGAACAGGT
This sequence comes from uncultured Chromatiaceae bacterium, assembly GCA_945787555.1. GTDB lineage: Bacteria > Pseudomonadota > Gammaproteobacteria > DRLM01 > DRLM01 > CALZJG01. Next base: position 15,521 of record CALZJG010000081.1, read on the forward strand.
AAAGATTATACAGGTTCTGGCTCGGCCTATCACTACGGGAGTTCATGAAAAACTGTCAAGCTCGGTCGGCGACGATAGTCGGCCCGCTAGTTCTCGTGCCAACGAGGAACCCGCCTTTCTGGAGCAAATATACATCGGCAATGCGGGCCTGGTGTTGGCAACACCATATCTATCGCGCCTTTTCAATCGCTTGGACTTGGTAACACCGGCGGGCTTCAGGGACCAGGCGGCGGCTGAACGTGCGACGCATTTGGTGCAGTATTTAGTAGACGAACGCAGTGATGCGCCGGAATATCAACTCGTTCTGAATAAAATCCTATGCGGCATGAAGACCGGCATTCCCATCATTCGCAAGATCTCAGTCTCAGAAGAAGAACGTACCTTTATAGAGAGTTTACTGCAGGGAATGATCCAGAACTGGCGCGCCCTGGGCAATACGACTGTCGCCGGGTTGCGTGCCGCCTTTCTCCAAAGAAATGGTCGACTGCAGCTCAAGGAGAACGCTTGGCATTTGTTGGTGGAGAAAAAGTCCTATGACATGTTGCTGGACAGCATTCCTTGGGGATATTCGACGATAAAACTGCCGTGGATGGAAAGGGTGATATATGTCGAGTGGCGATAAAGCCGTCATCAACGCCAATGCCGCCAGCCTGGAGAGCGAGATCGCGTGGTTCAGTCGTGTATTGGATGCACGCATCAGCCTGTATTTCGAACAGCCGTGTGCGTACCGGGATATTTATGATCTTTCTCCTCCATCATTGGTGCATGATGATTCTACCTATGGGCAACTGGTGAGCGAGTGCGGCTTCGGCTTCGATGAACGTCTGGTGTTGATACTGGCACTGATCCCCCATGTTAGGCCTCAGTCGCTAGACACACTATTCGTTCAAAATAAGAACTTCGAGCGGGGATTTACCGAATTCGGAGGGTGGAAGGCTAAAACGCATGGTGGCTTTCTCCCCACTTGTGAGACCGCCTCCTTCATTATTGCGGGTCATGATCTTGCCAAGCGTTTTGAGATCATGGCTTTGTTTGAGGGCGACCATGTGTTCGCGCAACGCGGCATACTGCGCGTCGAGCATCCAGGCCCGGGCGAACCCTTCTTCAGTGGTGCCTTGTTGATCGCGACGGAATATCTCTATCGTCTCACTTCCGGCGTCTATCACAAACCCGATTACAGTATCAACTTCCCTGCTAAACGCATCACCACTCAGCTAGGCTGGGACGATCTGGTGTTGCCGCAGGAAGTGTTGGAAGAAGTCGAGAACATCAATACCTGGATCAATCATTCCCAGACCTTATTGCACGACTGGGGTTTGCATAAAGCCATAAGACCTGGTTACCGCAGTCTGTTCTACGGTCCGCCAGGGACTGGCAAGACCCTTACCGCGACGTTAATAGGCGCGCGCGCTGGCGTGGATGTCTATCGCATCGATCTCTCTATGGTAATTTCAAAATACATTGGTGAGACGGAAAAGAATTTGGCCAATGTCTTCGACCAAGCATTGAACAAGAACTGGATCCTGTTCTTCGATGAAGCGGACGCGTTGTTCGGTAAGCGCACCCAGACAACAAGCTCCAATGATCGCTATGCCAACCAAGAAATCTCCTATTTGCTGCAACGTATCGAGGACTTCCCTGGCGTGGTGATACTGGCGACCAATCTCAAGGCCAACATCGACGAGGCTTTCGCGCGGCGCTTTCAGACCGTGGCGTACTTCCCACTGCCTGACGCCGAGCAACGCTTGCGCTTATGGCATGGCATGCTCAATGGCAAGCGGCGCTTAGCAGCCAATGTCAGTTTGGAGGCATTGGCGGAACAACATGAGCTATCCGGGGGCGCTATCACCAATGTGGTGCGTTATGGCGCCATCAGGGCATTGCAGGGCAGTGATCAATTGATCACCCAGGCGCAGCTACTGAAGGGGGTCGCCAGAGAATTGATGAAAGAGGGGCGGACACCATGAATGCGCGTCCGACACGGGGATTGAGTAATTCTTTTGATCGGCGGCAGTGCGCCGAAAACAATGACGGGTCCGCCATGCTGTCAAGGACGCCGATGCGCGTGAGAGCGGCGCTGCTCATGACGCTGCTGTTTCTGTACTCTTCGGTGCCGCTGGGTGCGGCAGTGGAGCAAGGCACGGTAGTGCGTGACCCGGCGCCGTCGCAAAATACAGCCACACCTCAAGCGCCCCAGACTGCCACTCCTGAGACAGGCACTGCCCAAGCTTTGGCACTCCCCCAGCCCCCGCCAGCGCCCGCCGCCAGTGATGAAGATAAACCTCCGTCGTTCGATCAACGTTTCACGTTACCTGCGCTGGAGGCGTCCTCCCAGTTTCCGATTTTGGAGGCCAAGGACTGCGGATGCGTACCCGATGAATCTTTTCTGGGCTACGGCTTCCAGCCACTTGCCGGTCAGGACAAGCCGGCGCAAATTAATCTCGGCGTGCTGTCTCGAGTCGCCTATTTCGGGCTATCGCCGGATTCGGTAGGGAATATTGAATTGCCGCCCGACTGGGACGCCAAAGCGTATTCCAATGTGGTCCACCGCTACGCCAGCGCAGTGGACGTAGTGATCAGCCAGGATCAGTGGTGCTCGGAGAGCGATAAGACGCAGTGCGTGGGCGATGCCCTGGAACTGGATAAGAGCTATGTGCTGCAAAACCTCATTGATGAGATCGTTGATACCGTGGCCGCCGTAGACGCCGATGGTGTTACGATTGATTTTAAGAGGATACCAGCCTCAATTCATGATGGTTATCGCTTCTTTATCAAACGTCTCGGAAAACGTTTGGAACAAGAAGGTGACTATTATCTGAATGTTGTGCTGCCCAATCCCACCGAACTGAAACGCCTGTTTGCCGACAAAGACGCCCTTGCAGGGTTGCTCGACAGTAAGGATTATGTCGACCTGTTTCTGATCGGTTGGTCGGGGCAAGGCGATCTGGCCAAGACCATCAACGAGTTGGATAACGCTTTTTGGTCCAGCGATATCGAGGCCAGGAAAGTCGTCATCGTTCTCAATGCCGCAGACGAGAACTTCGAGCGAAAATACCAACTGGCACTGAAGAGAAATTTTGGTGGCGTGGGTATCTGGCCGGTTAGTGAAGAGGGCACCTGGGAGGCGGTAGTCGCGGCCGGATTTACCGCGCAACTACAAGCGAAGGAGATGGACCTCATCAAGCGATTGACACTGAGCGTGATGCCGGAGGGTTTCTGCAAGTTCATCTGCCCCAATCGTGACCTCATCGGTGACATCCTGATCACGGTGGTGGGTCTCTACGTGTTGTTGTTGCTGCTGTCAGTGTTGTTCTACGAATTGCGTAGATACCTTCATCGGTACGCGCTTTATGTGCTCGCCTTCGGTGTGCTGATCGTGCTGGTATTCTTCTCGTTGGTAATGTGTGTGCCATTCTGGCGCGGTTATCAAACCGAAATCACGGCGGCGTTGCTGTTCTTGGGGCTGGCTTATCTCATCAAGTCATATATGGATAAGAAGCGAGAGGCGCACTATCCTTGATGGTAATGGGCATTACAGCTGAGGTTGCGAGGAAACGTTTATGCGCAAGGCAACACGCGTAGTCGAGCAGCATCAGGCCCCGGCGGCGGCGGTTCGCCGCGCAGATCTGGGGCGTGGCAGCACAGAATTAGTAGACGTGGGTCCAGCGACCACGGCCCAACGGACCCTGACGCCGTCGCTACGGCGCATGTTCGAACAACCACGCGCGGATTACGAAACGAGCATAAATGGTTGACCGAAAAGCAGGAGCGGCCCTTTGACCATGAAAGCGCGCCACGATGAATTGACCCCCTATTTGGCCAAGCACGACAACGAGAAGACGTGCACCATACTCATCGACGGCCTGCTTGCGGCGGTCGACCCGGACCCTGCGGAAAGCGCCAAAATGGTGAAGAAGTACCCGCAAGACCCGCTGTCACCCGTGCGCACTATGCGCGAACAAACCAGGGAACTGTTGGAGCATTGGTTCGCCGGTAACTCGGGTAAGATGATCTCATCTTTACTCTCGTAGGACGAAGCGATACGCGAGGCGGCAGGCAAACGTATCATGAGTAAAATGCAATTGGGCTGAGTGCAGACGCAGATGTATTAACGTTGTATAAGTCTGATCTATCGCTCTATACCTAGGGAAGGACGGATATGAAAAAGTCGCAAAGGATACCGGCTCTCCGACAAGGTCACCGCGCGGCGGCTAGCACGCTCAGTCGGCGTGTTGAACTGGCGGCGCTGCACGATAAGCGCGTGAGCTCTGCCGTGCAGCGCCAACTGATCCAATCCGTACAGCACACACAGCGGGCCAGCGGCGCGAGCGCGGCCCAACTATACAGCAGCCCCCGCCTGATCGCTCAACGCGAACGGCTGACTGGGGCGTTTGGCGGCACGGTGCAGCGGCAAGGGCCGGAAGAAGACGAATTGATGCAGGGCAAATCACTCGTGACGCAGCGCGCGATGGCGGAGGAAGAAGAACTCGTGCAAGGCCAGTTCGATGCACCATTGCAACGCCAGGGCGACCTTGAGGAGGAGGAACTTCTGCAAGGCCGATTCGCCACGGTGCAGCGACAGGGCCCGGAGGACGAAGAGCTACTGCAGGGTCGCTTTGCTATCGACGCCGCGACGGCGCAATTGGCCGGCGCGTCGGCAGCTGAATTTTCCGCCAATCGCACCGGGATGCCGGATGCGCTAAAAGCGGGCATCGAATCACTGTCCGGGATGGACATGTCAGCGGTGCGGGTGCATGAGAATTCGCCGAAACCGGCGCAACTCAATGCCCTGGCGTATGCTCAGGGGAGCGACATTCATCTCTCACCGGGCCAGGCCCAGCACTTACCTCATGAGGCCTGGCATGTGGTGCAACAGCGTCAAGGGCGAGTACAGGCGACGACGCAGTTGGAGGGTACGCCCATCAACGATGATGATCGGCTGGAGCGCGAGGCCGACGCAATGGGGGCCAAGGCGCAGCAAGCCGGACAACGCCAAGTCGCACAGCGTCGTGCCGCCACCGTGTCGCAGAACGTGCCGACGACGGAAGGTATGCGTGTGTTGCAAGCGCTGTTTGAAACCATTCCGGCTGCCGGAGGATTGAAAAGCGTGCGGGTGAAGCACCCGAATCTGGGTTTGACGCCGCAGCTGAATAATTTGATCTTGCGCTTGGGAAATGGTGATGCGGGTGTCTTGCATCAGTCAGACAACGTCACCGGCGCCCCGAATCCCTTCGTGGGATATCTACATGATTACGGCAATAACGCGATTCTTGCCATTTCACACCACGCGCATCGCTACGTAAACGCGCCAAAGTTAGGTGATGTCAACAAAGGTGTTCACCGCTTCTAATAATCGGATGAGGTGCACGATACGCTCGGCGAGCAAGCATTTTCAGTCGTTTTACCTAGGCGGGGCGATATAAGGCGAAGGGATGCCCAATGGATCAAGCGCGGGGGAAAAAATACTGGTATCTCGCTTTCTTATTGTCCTTGGCGGCGATAGGACTCATCACCTGGCTATGGTATCAGGCGCACAACAGCGGCATTAGTAAATCGGGCTTGGTTCGCCAGCTCGCCGATGTCGAGCGGGTGGCGGGAGCGGACTGCGCGCAGGCCAATAGCGAGAAAATCTATTGCATACCCACCGGCGTATTCATCCAAAGTCTCCATTACAGTGACGCCAGTGAAGCCAATCTTAACGGTTACATCTGGCAGAAGTACGCGAAAACCATCCCCAATAACATCGAGCGCGGTGTCATATTTCCCGAGGAGATCAACTCCATCAATACAAAAATCACCAAGGCCTATGAGTACGAGACAGATGAGTATGTATTGATAGGATGGTATTTCGATGTCACCTTACGTCAGGCGTTCGATTACCGTAAATATCCCCTTGATACGCAATCCGTGTGGCTGAGGATTTGGCCCGCCGAGATCGAGCATGATGATCAAATCATGCTCATACCGGATTTTTCGGCCTACCCTCATGAAGGCGGCTTGTTACCGACGGTGTTCGGCCTGGATGAAGATATCGTGCCCGGTGGTTGGGTGATCGGCGAGACCTATTTTAACTACCGCACTTACACCTATGACACCAATTTCGGTTTTGTCGATGAGGAGGAGGGCGTCGCCTCGAAATACGATCGCTACCACGAGTTGTTGTTCAATATTGGAGTGAAACGCAAGTTTCGCAATGCCTTCATAATCAATCTCGTGCCCTTGCTGGTGGTGGCGTTGCTGCTGTTTTCGCAAGTGATGATGGTCACCGATAACCGTGAGCGGGCCGCCCTGTTCGGCTCTAACACCAGCGGCGTGATTGCGACATGCTCGGCGTTGTTCTTCGTGGTCATGCTGGCGCATATCCAGGTGCGCAGCCAATTCGCCGGATCGAGCATGGTCTATATCGAGTATTTTTATTTGGTTATGTACTTCATGATTCTCATGGTCGCCCTCAATGCCTACCTGTTTTCCTTAGGCAAGCTGAAACAACGCCATGATGGTTATTTAAACGACAACTTCTTTCCCAAGGTGACATTCTGGCCGTTGTTGTTGTGGTTGGTGGCCATCGCCACCTTGATCGAGTTCGGTGGTCTTTGAGGCGCGCGCGATGGATCGTGAGTTGTTTGCTGTAGGCCCCTTTGCTACACTCCTGCGCCACTAAATGGCCTAAAATAACATCGTCAAGTGTATGTTACTTAGCAATAATTAACTCTATTGATGCAGCTGAAACGGCTCCGCTGTCTCCGGGGTTTTGAACTCTATCGTATGACCAAGCCCAGCGCTATATTTCTCATGGGCCCCACCGCCTCGGGCAAGACCGAGCTTGCGTTGGAATTAGTGCGCCGCTTGCCGTGCGACATAATTAGCGTCGATTCGGCCATGGTTTACCGCGGCATGGATATCGGCACCGCCAAACCGGGGCCTGAAGTACTGGCGCAGGCCCCTCATCGCCTTATCGATATCCGCGATCCCGCCGAAGCCTATTCGGCGGCCCAATTTTGTGCCGATGCACAGCGCGAAATGCCGGCCATTACCGCGGCGGGGCGGATTCCGTTGTTGGTGGGGGGCACGATGTTGTATTACCGGGCTCTGCAGCAGGGCTTGTCGGACCTGCCGTCCGCCAACCCGGCGCTTCGCTTCCGTCTCGAGGAAGAAGCTCGACAGCAGGGCTGGTCTGCGCTGCATGCGCGCTTGGCACAAGTCGACCCGGCCTCCGCGGCGCGTATCCACCCTAATGATCCGCAACGTATTCAGCGTGCCCTGGAAGTATACGAACTCACCGGCACCCCTCTTTCGGAACTTTGTGCACGGGAGACAGCCGCAGGCATGCATCAATCTGTATTGAAATTGGCGCTCGTACCGGCGGACCGCGTGGTATTGCATGAGCGTATCGGCGCACGTTTTCAGCATATGTTGGATCTAGGCCTGGTCGAGGAAGTCCAAACCCTGTTCGATCGTAAGGACTTGCATCCCGGGCTGCCTGCTTTGCGGGCCGTGGGCTACCGACAAGTATGGGACTATCTGGGGGGAGAAATTCCTTATCAGATCATGATCGATCACGCTATCATAGCCACCCGCCAGCTCGCTAAGCGGCAAATGACTTGGTTGCGGCGAGAGCAGAATGTGACCTGGTTTGAGAGTGAGGCATCCGCACTCGCCGATAAGGTTATGCGGCGGCTCGAGGAGGGCGGCCTGTTTTAGACAAGGTTTGTGCTACTCTTACTGACAAGCACCTGTGTGAGCACAGGATTTGAGTCTTGTATCAGAGGGTAGGCGGGCAGGTGTGGGAAGAATGATTACAAGGAAAAAGGAGACATGAATATGAGTAAAGGGCAATCACTCCAAGACCCTTTTTTGAATACTTTGCGCAAGGAAAAGATTCCCGTATCGATATACCTAGTCAACGGCATCAAGCTCCAAGGCCAGGTTGAATCTTTCGATCAGTTTGCCGTGCTCTTAAAGAACAGCGTGAGCCAAATGGTTTATAAACATGCCATTTCCACAGTTGTGCCCTCGCGCGCGGTCAAGCTCGCTGCCGATGATCACTCGGATGGCCCGGGCAACGAATGATGCTACGGAGCGTACAGCGGTAACGTGCAGTTCTTCGAACGTCACCGCGGGGGTGAGCGAGCCTTACTGGTCCACCTCGATTTGGCTGCCGCCGAGTCGAGGGAGGACTACGATGAGTTCCATCAATTAGTGTGCTCGGCGGGCGCCGAGCCCGTGGCTGTGGTGAAAGGGGCCCGCCGGGCCCCCGATCCCAAATACTTTGTTGGTTCCGGAAAAGCCGAGGAAATTCGCGCCCAAGTAGAAATCAGCCAAGCCGAGGTGGTCATCTTTAATCATATCCTCAGTCCGGGTCAGGAACGCAACGTCGAGCAATTGGTGAAATGTCGGGTGCTGGATCGCACTGGCTTGATATTGGACATCTTCGCGCAGCGCGCCACGTCTTTCGAAGGTAAATTACAGGTGGAACTGGCGCAGCTGCGTTATCTGTCAACGCGCCTGGTGCGTGGCTGGACCCATCTGGAGCGCCAGAAGGGCGGTATCGGCCTGCGCGGTCCGGGTGAAACCCAGTTGGAAATGGACCGTCGCATGATCGGTCTGCGTATCAAGCAGATCAATAAGCGCTTGGAGAAAGTGCGCAAGCAGCGTCATGAGCGACGCCGCTCGCGTGACAAGTCCGGCACGGCCACCGTCTCGTTGGTGGGTTATACCAATGCCGGTAAGTCAACATTGTTCAACGCTATGACCGGCGCACAGGCCTATGCGGCGGATCAATTGTTCGCCACCTTGGATCCCACCTTGCGGCGTTTGGAATTGCCCGGTACCGGCTATGCCGTGTTGGCCGACACAGTGGGCTTCATCCGTCATTTACCGCACGGTTTGGTGGCCGCTTTCCGTTCCACATTGGAAGAGACCCAAGAAGCGGCATTATTGTTGCACGTCATCGATGCGCAGGACGCCGAGCGCCAAGATCACATCGTGCAAGTGAATGATGTCTTAGGTGAGATCGGTGCCGAGGAGGTGCCGCAAATAGAAGTGTTCAACAAAATCGACTTGATGCCGGATGTCGCGCCAACCATAGATCGCGATGAAGCGGGACAGGCGCGGCGGGTGTGGGTGTCGGCGAATAGCGGCGCGGGTCTGGAGTTGCTGGCCGAGGCGATTGCTGAACGTCTGCACAGTCTGGCTGTCCACTCCTCAGACGATGGCGGTGTAGCGCCGCCAGTGGAGAAAGTCTTCCAACGTATTTGTCTCTCCCCCAGTGCGGGAAAATTGCGAGCTCGGCTCTACGCCGAGGGCGTGGTGCGCGATGAACAGAGTACTGAGGAGGGTGGCTGGGCGCTGGATGTGGAAATGTGGCGCGACGTGCTGGAAGCGCTCGTGCGGCATGGGGATTGTGTCATTGATGAGGCGGCGCCATGGGAAGCGGTAAGTAACGCCTAGCTTGTTGCGAACCGCAAACCTCCCTACAATGACGCACTTGCTATTGAACGGTAGATAACCAACGGAGTGTGGAATGGCCTGGAACGAACCGGGTAGCCCCAAGAACAACGACCCGTGGGGCGGACGTAAGAATCAAAAAGGTCCGCCTGATCTCGATGATGTCATCCGTAACTTGCAAAAGAAACTGGGTGGTCTCTTCGGTGGTAAGGGCGGAGGGAGTGGCTCCAGTGGAAGTGGCGGGCCCCTGCCCGGCCCGGCCGGTACCACCGGCATCATCGGTATATTGGTGATCGCTGCTTTGGTCTGGCTGGCTTACGATTCGGTGTACATAATGCAACCGGCGGAACGCGGTGTGGTGTTGCGCTTCGGCAAATATGTCGACACCATCCAGCCCGGTCCGAGCATCCGTATGCCGCGTCCCATCGAGCGCGTGGTCCGTGTCGACGTGGACCAGATTCGCAACGTGGAATTGGGCTATCGCTCTGAAGGACGCAAGCCGGTATCGGTGTTGAGTGAGTCTTTGATGCTCACCCAAGACGAGAACATCGTCGACATCAAGTTGGCGGTGCAATATAAGGTTAAATCTCCTGACGCTTACCTATTCAACGATCGTGATCCAGATATCACCTTGAGCAGTGCGGCGGAAAGCGCCATTCGTGAAGTCATCGGCAAGAGCACCATGGATTTCGTAGTGGGCGAAGGCCGTGCCGACGTGGCCAGCCGCTCCCAGCAACTCATACAAACCATCGTTGATCGCTATGAGACCGGCTTGCAGGTCACCAGTGTGAACTTGCAGGATGCGCAACCGCCCGAGCCCGTGCAAGAAGCGTTCAACGACGCCATCCGGGCGCGCGAGGATAAGGAGCGCTTGCAACAACAAGCCGAGGCCTATGCCAATGAAGTGATACCAAAGGCCCGTGGTGAGGCGGCGCGCTTCATGGAAGACGCCAATGCCTATAAAGCGCAGGTCGTCGCCGAGGCGGAAGGTAACACCAGTCGTTTCAGTCAAGTACTGACGGAATATGAAAAGGCGCCGGAAGTGACGCGCGAGCGTATGTACATTGATTCCTTGGAATCGGTATTGGGTAACGCCAGTAAAATCATGATAGACGTGGAGAAGGGCAATAATCTGATGTATCTACCCCTGGATCGCCTGGGTGGGCAACGCTCGTCGGAGACGACGACCAGCGGCATGTTGCCGCCGCCAGTGATGGTTACCGAACCCACTGATACACGCGCGCGCACGCCTCTCCGCACGCCGCGGCCGACTCGGGAGGTGCGTTGATGAATCAGACTAAGATATTCGGGCTGGTCATATTGTTGGGCCTGTTGGTGATAGGGTCGTTTTCGCTATTTACAGTCAAAGAGACGGAAAAGGCCATCCTGTTCCGGCTAGGTGAAATCGTGCGCACCGATTTCGATCCGGGCCTGCATTTCAAGGTGCCGTTCGTCAATAACGTACGCTTTTTCGAGTCGCGGATCATGACCCTGGACGCTCAGCAGGAGCGTTTCCTCACCAGCGAGAAGAAGAACGTCATCGTCGACGCCTTTGTGAAATGGCGCATCGAGGACGTGGCAACCTTCTATCGTGCCGTAGGCGGCAATGAGCAACAAGGCGCGCTGCGCCTGACACAAGTCATCAAGGACAGCCTCCGCGGTGAGTTCGGTAAGCGCACCATCCAAGAGGTGGTGTCCGGTGAGCGCGCCATGATCATGGACGTGGTCACGGTCAACACCAGCCGTCAGGCCAAGGAATTCGGCATTAAGATCGTCGATGTGCGTCTTAAACGCATCGATTTGCCGGAAGAGGTGAGCGAGTCGGTTTATCGACGCATGGAGGCCGAGCGTGAGCGGGTGGCGCGCGAGTTCCGCTCCGAGGGCGCCGAGGCGGCGGAGCGTATTCGGGCCGATGCGGACCGCCGCCGCACCGAAATTCGCGCCGTGGCGTACCGAGATGCTGAGCGCATCCGCGGTGACGGCGATGGGCAAGCCGCCGAAATCTACGCCAACGCCTTTAATAAGAATAGAGAATTCTATTCCTTCTACCGGAGCCTGGAGGCGTACCGCAACACCTTCCAAGACCCCAGTTCCTTGCTGGTGCTCGACCCCAATGCCGACTTTTTCAAGTATTTCAAGAATTCTGAGGGTGTCCGCAAATAGTCCTGGCGGCGTGGGATCTGTATAATCGGCGCCCGAATAGTGGCCGCGGCCACTATTCGGGCGCTTTTCGCTGGTTTCTCACCGGGTGAGAATTCGTCTGCGTGTAGAACGGACTAGCCGGGCTTGGGCGTGAATCATGTGGCAAGACTTATTGGCTGCCTTGGCGTTAATGCTGATTATCGAAGGCTTATTGCCTTTTCTCAGTCCCACATTGATGCGTCAGGCCTTGCTTGCCATGGCGCAATTGGACGAGCGCGGATTGCGACTCTCGGGCTTGGTCAGCATGGTGTTGGGGTTGGCGCTTTTATATGGCGTGCGCTGAAAAAAGACGCGCGCCGCGTACCATGGCGTAATACATGACCGATACATTTCGATCGCGCGACGAGCGCTGGTTGTTGCCGGAAGGCATCGAGGAGTTGCTCCCCGACCAGGCGGAACGGCTGGAGCGACTCCGTCGTGATTTACTGGACCTGTTCTCCAGCTGGGGCTACCGGCTGGTCATCACACCCATCATCGAGCACTTGGATTCCTTGTTGGTCGGCACCGGCAGTGATTTGGAACTGCAGACCTTCAAGCTCACCGATCAGGTCACCGGTCGCTCTTTGGGCGTACGTGCCGACATGACGCCGCAAGTGGCACGGATCGACGCCCATCGTCTGAAAAGCGCGGCTCCCACCCGGTTGTGCTATGTCGGACCGGTGCTGCACACCCGCCCGGAAGGCTTCGCGCGCACCCGCAGTCCGTATCAGGTTGGCGCCGAGTTATATGGCCACGGTGGCATCGAGAGCGACGTCGAAATCCTCCAGCTCATGGTCGAGACCTTGGGTGTGGCCGGGCTGCGGGGTCTGCACCTAGATTTCGGACATGTGGGCGTGTTCCGTGGTTTAGCTTTGGAAGCCGGGCTTAAAGAGGACCAAGAGCAAGAGTTGTTCGAAGCCCTGCAACGCAAGGCGCGATCGGAAATCACCGAGTTGTTGCGCGTATTCGATATCGATACCGCCTATCAAGACATGCTGCTGGCTTTGATCGAGCTGAATGGGGGCGGTGAAGTGCTGAACCAGGCTCGCGAGGCCTTCCGCGATGCCGGTCACACCGTGCACGCCGCGTTGGATAATTTGGAAAATATCGCCACCTTGGTGGACAAACGCATCCCGTCTATCGCGCCTTGTTTCGATTTAGCGGAGCTGCGCGGCTATTACTATCAGACCGGTGTGGTATTCGCTGCCTTCGTGCCGGGGTATGGTCAAGAGATCGCCCGTGGCGGCCGCTACGACGACATCGGTAAGGTATTCGGTACGGCGCGTCCGGCCACCGGGTTCTCCACCGATTTGGAAACACTTATATTGTTGGGTCCGCAACGAGCGCATGAAGTACGCGCCATCCTAGCTCCCAACGAGGACGACGCGACGCTGAACGAGACAGTGGCCAAGCTGCGTCGCCAAGGCGAGCGGGTGTGTTATGCCTTACCGGGGCATAGCGGATCGGCGCAAGACATGGGCTGTGATCGCGTACTGGAGCGCCGCGACGGGCGTTGGATTATCAATAAACTGGGCTGACAGTTGAACATGACGAATAGCGTGGTGGTGATCGGCACCCAATGGGGTGACGAAGGCAAAGGCAAGGTAGTGGACCTGCTCACCGAGCGAGTGAGTGCGGTGGTGCGTTTCCAGGGCGGGCACAATGCCGGTCACACACTGGTCATCGACGGAAAGAAGACCGTGTTACACCTGATTCCCTCCGGCATACTGCGCCCCGGCGTGCAGTGCCTAATCGGCAACGGCGTGGTGCTGTCACCCTGGGCGCTCAAGGAAGAGCTGGACATGCTCGAGAACAAAGGCGTGCCAGCGCGCGAGCGGCTCAAGATCAGCGCCGCCTGCACGCTCATCTTGCCTTATCACGTCGAACTGGATCGCGCTCGCGAACTCGCGCGCGGCAAGGCCGCCATCGGCACTACCGGGCGTGGCATCGGCCCGGCTTACGAGGACAAAGTGGCGCGCCGCGCCTTGCGTCTGGGCGATTTGTTTCATCGCGAACGCTTCGCCGCCAAACTGGGTGAAGTACTGGACTATCACAACTTCGTCTTGCAGCACTATTACAAAACCGAGACCGTCGATTTCCAACACACCTTGGATGAGGTTTTAGGTTTCGCCGACATGCTGCAACCCATGATCGCCGACGTGCCGGGCATCCTGCACGAGTGCCGCAAGCGCGCTGACAATGTCCTCTTCGAGGGCGCGCAGGGTGCTTTGCTGGACGTTGATCACGGCACTTATCCCTATGTTACCTCCTCGAACACCACTTCGGGTGGCGCGGCCACCGGCACCGGCGTCGGTCTCTTGGCTTTCGATTACGTGTTGGGTATCACCAAGGCCTACACCACGCGGGTTGGCTCAGGGCCGTTTCCTACTGAGTTGTTCGATGCCATGGGTGAACACTTGGCGCATCGCGGCCATGAATTTGGTTCCACCACCGGGCGTCCGCGCCGTTGCGGCTGGTTCGACGCGGTAGCCTTGCGCCGCTCCATACAAATCAACAGCGTGTCCGGCTTGTGCATCACCAAGCTGGATGTACTGGACGGCTTGGACACCATTCGGTTGTGCGTGGGCTATCGTTGCGAGGACGGCGAGTTGTGCGCCACGCCGCCGGTCGGCGCCGAAGCGCTATCGGGATGTGAGCCGATCTACGAGGACATGCCGGGCTGGAAAACGTCCACCGTGGGAGTGCGTCGTTACCAGGAATTGCCCGAGAATGCCCGCGCCTACCTGGCGCGCATAGAGGCGGTGGTCGAAGCCCCCATCGACATCATTTCCACTGGTCCGGATCGCGCCGACACCATCGTGATGCGCGATATCTATGGCAGCGGCTAAATGCCGCCGTCGCCACGCCATGATGGCATGAACTAGAACGACTAAAATCGAGACAGGGAGCGGTCGAAAGGAAAAAATGGTGCCGAGGAGAGGACTTGAACCTCCACGGGGTTGCCCCCACAAGTACCTGAAACTTGCGTGTCTACCAATTTCACCACCTCGGCGCGGTAGTGCATCCAGCCTGCGCTGGAACGCCGCGCACTTTACAGGGAGTGCCCCGGCTTGTCAATTGCAAAACCCAGCCGTCACGCCCATTATGCGGTGCTTATCAGCCGCTTAACTCAGCATAGGATTTAATAACTCATGGCCAAACGCCAGCCCAGCAAAGACCCTCACCATCAACGCGAGGCTGAGAAATACGAGCGGCCCATCGTCAGCCGCGAATACATCATGGAGCATCTCGCCGCGCGTAGCGCGCCCGCCAAGTTGGAGCAACTGATCGCCGAGTTGGAGATCAGCGACGAGGAGGGGCAGGAAGCGCTGCGCCGCCGCTTGCGCGCCATGGAGCGTGACGGTCAGTTGATCCGTAACCGGCGTGGTGGCTACGGCCTGGTTAGCAAGATGGATTTGATCCGCGGCCGCGTCATTGGCCACGCCGACGGTTTCGGGTTCCTGGTGCCCGATGAGGGCGGCGACGATGTATTTCTTTCCGCGCGCCAGATGCGTTCGCTGCTGCACGGTGATCGTGCTTTGGTCAGCGTCACCGGTCTCGACCGCCGCGGGCGCCGCGAAGGCGTGGTGGTGGAAGTGCTGGAACGTGCCAATAACCGGCTGGTGGGACGCTTCCATTTGGAAAGCGGCATCGGCGTGGTGTTTCCCAGCAATACGCGCATCAATCAAGACATTCTGGTGCCCGCCGAACATCGCGGCGGCGCCACCGACAGCCAAATTGTCGAAGTAGAAATCATCCAACAACCCAATCCGCGTTCCCAGCCCATCGGCAAGATCATCAACGTTCTCGGCGACCATATGGCGCCGGGCATGGAAATCGATATCGCCATGCGCGCCCATGATTTGCCGCATGACTGGCCGGAGGCAGTGCTAGCCGACATCGAAGGGTTGACGCCGGAAGTCCCCGAGGCCGTCAAGCAGGGGCGGGAAGATTTGCGCGCTATTCCGCTGGTCACCATCGATGGCGAGGACGCGCGTGATTTCGACGATGCGGTGTACTGCGAGCCGCAGGGCAAGGGGTGGCGCTTATTGGTCGCCATCGCCGACGTCTCGTCTTACGTCAAACCCGGTACGCCGCTGGATCACGAGGCGCAACAGCGTGGCAACTCCGTCTATTTCCCCGGCCGCGTCATCCCGATGCTGCCGGAGGTATTGTCGAACGGACTGTGTTCCATCAATCCGCAAACGGATCGGTTGTGCATGGTCTGCGAACTGATATTCACGCCTAGTGGTCAGGTGCGCAGCCATCGCTTCTTGGAAGGCGTGATGTGTTCCGCGGCCCGACTCACCTATACCGAGGTGGCCGCCGCGGTGGTCGATCGCAACGTCAAAGTGCGTCGCGAGCTCGACGCCGTGTTGCCGCACCTGGAAAATCTGCACGAACTATACAAAGTATTGCGCACGCGGCGTGACAAGCGCGGCGCCATCGATTTCGAAACCGTGGAGACGCAGATCGTCTTCGGTCGCGAGCGCAAGATCGAACGTATCGTGCCGGTGGAGCGCAACGATGCGCATCGCATGATTGAGGAATTCATGATTGCCGCCAACGTCGCGGCGGCGGAATATCTGCTCGACAAACACATTCCCGCCTTATACCGCGTGCATGCCGGCCCCAGCGTGGAAAAGCTTACCGACCTACGCGCTTTCTTGGCCGAGTTAGGCCTCAAACTGGGCGGCGGTGAAGCTCCGCAACCCAAGCACTATGCGAAATTGCTCAGCGAGGTGCAGGGCCGGCCTGATGTGCAGTTGATCCAAACGGTATTACTGCGCAGTCTATCGCAAGCCGTGTACAGCCCCGACAACAACGGTCATTTCGGATTGGCTTTCGAGGCCTACACCCATTTCACCTCACCCATCCGCCGCTATCCCGACCTGATGGTGCACCGCGCCATCCGTCATGCGCTGGCGCACGGCAAGGCCAAGGGCTTTGAATTCAACGCAGAGCACATGTCCAGTGTGGGTGCTCACTGTTCCATGACCGAGCGGCGCGCCGATGAGGCCACGCGCGACGCCATGGATTGGCTCAAATGCGAATATATGCAAGACAAAGTGGGTGAGGAGTTTGCAGGGCGAATCACCTCGGTTACCAGCTTCGGCTTGTTCGTGGCATTGGACGACATCTTCGTCGAGGGTTTGGTGCATGTCACCGGACTGGGCGACGACTACTATCACTACGATCCCGTCAAACATCGCATGCTGGGCGAGCGCACCAAGACCGCCTATCGTCTCTCAGACCCGATCCGCGTGCGGGTGATGCGGGTGGACTTGGACGAGCGCAAGATCGATTTCGATTTGGTCAAGGAGGAGTCGGCCCAGCCCAAGGCGAAAGCCAAATCTGCCCGCCGTAAGAAGAAACGTCGCCAGTCATGAGCGGGCGCGCTGACGATCAGTGGGTTTACGGTGTGCATGCGGTCAGCGCCGCGCTGCAACGGCGCGCCAACCAAGTCGCGGAAATATGCGTGCTGTCGGCCAGCGTGCGGCGTTTGAGCGACATACTCGACCAGGCTAAGGCCGCCAACATCCCTGTGCGCGAAGTCGCGCGCGAAGAATTGGACCTGCTTAGCCGCGGTGGCAATCATCAAGGCATCGCCGCGCAGCAGCGCGAGATCGGCGCGGCTTGGAATGAAAGCGCACTAGAAAACTTACTGACCACGCTGAGTGAGTCGCCGCTGTTGCTGGTGCTCGATGGCGTGCAGGACCCGCACAATCTCGGCGCCTGTCTACGCACCGCCGACGCAGCGGGCGTACACGCCGTCATCGCACCGCGCGATCGCGCCACCGGGCTCACTGCCACAGTGCGCAAAGTCGCCTGCGGCGCGGCGGAAAGCGTGCCTTTCGTGCAAGTCACGAATCTGGCCCGCGCCCTACGTAGGCTCAAGGACGCCGGTATTTGGTTGGTTGGCGCCTCGGGCGAGGCCGACACCAGCTTGTATCAAACCGATATGCGCGGATCTATCGCATTAGTGATGGGCGCCGAAGGCAAAGGTTTGCGTCGTCTGACTCAAGAACTCTGTGATTATCTAGTGCGCATTCCCATGCGCGGCCAAGTCGCAAGTCTCAATGTTTCCGTCGCCACGGCGGTGTGCTTGTATGAGGCCATGCGGCAGCGTATGCCCGCCTAATCGCTGTTCTTATGGCGCACGCAACGCCCGTGTTAGGTGTATTGCCGTGTTCGTGCTTGATACACAGTCTTGCTGTGCAAGGTGAGCGATTGCTGGTTGGGGCAGAAGTTCATGTCTACGATGTGTTGGCGGTCGCGTAGACAGCTATCGCAAGTGTCCAGCATCGAGCAGTGAGTGCAGCTATGAATTTGCTGGTTAAGCTCGGCGGCCGGAACGACGCGGATGTATTCCTGCGGATCGGCACCGAGAAATTTCAGCATCTTATACATGCGTAGACGCCTGAGACGGTTCAAGAGCACTTCATGGACACGGGCTTTTTTCTTGGCCATTAGTGCAACCTTCGCGGATTGCAGTGAGAGCCCCGCCACCAAGGCGGTGATAGAAAACCAGAGTATCGTGGTCATGACAGGCACCTCCGTCTTAAATAAATTGACGCGTTTGTGGTTATGGAGGTTATCGCCCGTCTTCCATATCCCTAAAGTCGAATCCGTCACAATTTCGCTAATCGCCTGTCGCTGAATTTGTAACTCCTTATATTTTGGCATTTTTATTTTCTATGCCCCCAGGACAAACCCCGCCCGCCGATGGGGGCTGACGCAGGCGCGGTGCGGTGGGCACGGAAACGCACGGTCCGCTTTGCCTTTTTTCCCGCTCCTCAGTACAATGGCGCGCCTTTGTAACTATCTGTTACTCCTTGCCTTACCGTTGCGGCGGAAGGCTATAACCCATAAGGAGCGCATATGCGTCATTATGAAATCGTGTTTCTGGTCCACCCTGATCAGAGCGACCAAGTTCCGGCCATGATCGAACGTTATCGTGCGGGCATCACTGCTCGTGACGGTATTGTGCATCGCCTTGAGGATTGGGGCCGTCGCCAGCTGGCCTATTCGATCAACAAGATTCACAAGGCCCACTACGTGCTGATGAACGTGGAGTGCGACCAGGAAGCCCTGGACGAACTCACCACCGCGTTTCGTTTTAACGACGCGGTGATCCGTAATCTGGTGATGCAGCGTGACGAGGCCGTCACCGAGGCTTCACCGCTGATCAAGCCCAAAGACGAGAAGGAAAGCCGTGGTGGTCGCTACGGTAGCGATCGTCAGGACGACACGTCGGATCAAGGGGAAACCGCGGCCGCTGAGTAAAGGCGTAGTCGTCTTGAATAGGTCTTGGATAGCCAGGCACGTAGATTAATTGGAGGCCATTATGTCCCGTCATTTTCGTCGTAGAAAGTTTTGCCGATTCACCGCCGAAGGCGTCAAGGAAATCGATTACAAAGATCTCCAAACGCTGAAGAATTACGTCACCGAAACGGGCAAGATCGTGCCCAGCCGCATCACCGGCACCAAGGCGCGTTATCAGCGTCAGCTGGCGACGGCGATCAAGCGTGCGCGCTTCCTGGCCCTGTTGCCGTATTGTGATTCTCATTGATGCGGGAGGCGCGGATGCGGGGCCAGTCGTCCGGCATTAGCGTCATGATCCCCCCCATGCGAACATGCGGGTCCTAGCAACGTACATCATGCGCGGCCGTCGCCAGGCCATACTGGTGGCGGCGGTGAGCGCCATCTTATCGTTGATATTGCCGCCCTTCGGTTATCTCAGCGCCGCCGTGGTGGCCTTGGTCACGTTACGCCGAGGTGCCTACGAAGGCTTGCTGATCGGGTTGGGAGCGGCGTTGCCGGTGGCGGCGTTCGCCATTTTTACCCCCTACGGTGCCGCAGTGGTATTGCCGTCGATGGCGGTGGTGTGGGTGCTGGTCGGTTTACTGGCGTGGGTATTGCGTCGCACCGTCTCGCTTTCCACCACGTTTGGTGTTGCGTTGATGTTGGCGGTAGGCGGCGTGCTGGTGGTGTTCGGTGCAGTGGGCGATCCCATCGCCGCATGGAAAGAGTTGTTGCAGCAGTGGGTGACGGCGGTTGAAAACGGCCAACCCGCCGGTCAGGTGGACGTGGATCAAGTCCTCGGCCAAATCGCCAGCTACGCCACCGGCTATCTGGCGGCGATGGTGGCCTTGGGCTTGCTGCTTAGTCTGCTCTTGGCGCGCTGGTGGCAGGCCATGCTGTACAATCCCGGCGGTTTTCGCCAGGAGTATCACGCCTTGCGGCTCGGGCGCGGCGCGGCGCTGGCGAGCGTAGTGGTGTTTGCGGTGGCGATCCTCACCGAAGGCGAGCTGGCATTGTTGGCCGCCAATATCACCATCGTGCTGGTGACGGTATTGATGCTATACGGCTTGAGCCTGGTGCATGGCATAGTCGCACTAAAAGAAGCGCGCGGAGCCTGGTTGATCGCGCTGTATGTGGCGGGGTTGATCTTACTTCCGCAAATGGCGTTAAGTTTGGCGACCGCGGCGATATTTGACAGTTGGATCGATTTTCGCGCTCGCCTGGCGAAGCACGGTAACGATGGTCCCGACGCATCCGCTTGATGGTTCGGGAAATTAGCTACAAACAATAGTACATAGACTAACGAGGTAGGCCAAAATGGATGTCATTTTGCTAGAGAAGGTCCAGAACCTGGGTAAATTGGGTCAGCGCGTCGCAGTGCGCAACGGTTACGCTCGCAATTACCTGATCCCCAACGGTAAGGCCGTGATGGCCACGACGGAAAATCTGGCCGCTTTTGAAACGCGTCGCCAGGAATTGGAGAAGGTCGAAGCCGAGCACTTGGCCAAAGCGCAAGCGCGTCGCGATCAACTCACCGGTCAAGTCATTACCATCACCGCCAAGGTGGGTGAAGAAGGCAAGTTGTTCGGCTCGGTCGGCACCGCTGATATCGCCGATGCCGCTGCCGTCGCCGGCATCGCGCTGGAGCGTCACGAACTGCGCTTGCCCGAAGGCTCGTTCCGCCAGATCGGCGAGTACCAAGTGGAAGTGCATCTGCATCCTGACGTCGATGCCGCTATAGCGGTGCACATCGTCGGCGAGGAGTAAGCGCCCTGTCGTCTTGACGCCGGACACGGACTGCCCCCGTGGCCGGCGTTTTCGTTGCAGCGGTTTATTTGTGTTAATTCACTCACTGCTTCAGCAAACTGTGCTTAAGCAGTAAACCGGTAAACGAATTTACGGTGGGAATTTTCGTGCCACTTGGCGCGTCTTGATCTGGGCGTTGACGCATCGCGGGAGCTTGCGTAACGTGATCTTCCTTCGCAGGGGAGTGGGGCGCGCTTGATGCGCGGTCCCCGGCGATCATGACAACAATCATCACTTGAAACTTCATGCAGGAATTAGCTGAACCCAGCAAACTCTACGAGGCGGCCACCGCCGCGCTCAAAGTCCCGCCACATTCCGTGGATGCGGAACAGGCGCTGCTGGGCGGCTTAATGCTGGACAATAGCACCTGGGACCAAGTGGCTGATTTGGTGAGCGACGAGGATTTCTATCGTCGTGAGCATCGCGTCATCTTCGCTGCCATTGCCGATCTCGCGGCGCATGACACGCCCTTCGATGTAGTCACCTTGTCGGAAAAACTGGAAACACGCGGCGAACTCAAGGACGCGGGCGATATCGCCTATCTTGGCACCTTGGCGCGCAACACCCCCTCGGCCGCCAACATCAAAGCCTATGCCGCCATCATTCGCGATCATGCCGTGGCGCGGCAATTGATCCGCGTCGGTACCGAGGTCAGCGATTGCGCCTTCAACCGTGAAGGCCGCAGCACGGCGGAATTGCTCGATTTCGTCGAGCAGCGCGTGTTCGAAATCGCCGAGCGCGGTTCGCGTGGACGGCGCGGTTTCGCCGCCATGAAGGATTTGCTGGTCAAGGTGGTGGACCGCATTGATACCTTGTTCCAGCAAGACAATCCCATCACCGGCGTCGCCACCGGGTTCAGCGATTTCGACGAAATGACATCCGGCATGCAGCCCGCGGACCTGATCATTGTGGCGGGGCGTCCCTCCATGGGTAAGACCTCCTTCGCCATCAATATCGCCGAGAACGCCGCCATTAAGGACAAGCGACCGGTGGCGGTATTCAGCATGGAAATGCCGGGCGAACAATTAGCCATGCGCATGATGTCGTCGCTGGGCCGCATCGACCAACACCGCTTGCGCACCGGCAAACTCGACGACGATGATTGGCCGCGTCTTACCTCGGCGGTGGGCATGCTGGCCGAGACGCAGATATTCATTGATGACACACCGGCGCTCACGCCCACTGAATTGCGCGCCCGGGCGCGCCGACTCAAGCGCGAACATGATCTGGGGATGATCGTCATCGACTACTTGCAGCTCATGCAAGTGCCGGGCAACAAGGAGAACCGCGCCACCGAAATCTCGGAAATATCCCGCTCACTGAAAGCGCTTGCCAAGGAGCTGCATGTGCCGGTCATCGCGCTGTCACAGCTCAACCGCAGTTTGGAACAACGCCCCAACAAGCGCCCGGTGATGTCCGATCTGCGTGAATCCGGCGCCATCGAACAAGACGCCGACGTGATCGTGTTCATCTATCGTGACGAAGTCTACAACCAGGAAAGTCCTGACAAGGGCACGGCGGAAATCATCATCGGCAAGCAACGTAACGGCCCCATCGGTACCGTGCGCCTCACCTTCCTGGGGCAATACACCCGCTTCGAAAATTACGCTCACGATGCCTACACCGACGAGGGCTACGCGTGACCCGACCCGTCGAGGCGCGCATCCATATGCGCGCATTGGCACATAATCTAGCCCGCGTCCGCGCAGTGGCGCCGCACAGCCGCGTGATGGCGGTTATCAAGGCCGATGGTTACGGTCACGGTATCAGGAACGTCGCGCGGGCTTTGGACCCCGATGCCTACGGTGTGGCGTGCCTGGAAGAAGCCTTGTGCCTGCGCGAGGCGGGCATCGCGCAGCCTATTGTGTTGCTCGAGGGTTTTTTCGCCGCCGCCGAATTGCCGCTGATCGCCCAGCATGATCTCGACGTGGTTATCCACCACCTCCAGCAAGTGGAAACACTGGAGCGGGTCACGCTGAGTGCGCCGCTCAAGGTGTGGTTGAAAATCGACACCGGTATGCATCGCCTGGGCGTTCGTCCTGAGGCAGTGAATGGCATGGTTGAACGACTCAATGCCTGTCGCAATGTTCAGCCCCCCATCGCGTATATGACTCACTTCGCCCGCGCCGACGCGCGCGACGAGGCGACCACGGCGTCGCAATGGGCGCTGTTCACACAGACATTGAATTCGTTGCCGGGGCCGCGTTCCGCCGCCAACTCGGGTGGCCTCCTCGGTTGGCCCGAGACGCACGCCGATTGGGTGCGCCCCGGCATCATGTTGTACGGCGCCTCGCCCTACGCTGACCTAGATGGCTCGGATGTGCGGCTGGAGCCCGCCATGACCCTGTGCTCCCGCCTCATCGCCGTCAGTGCCCTGCGGCGTGGTGACGCCGTGGGCTACGGTGGCACTTGGATCTGCCCCGAAGATATGCCGGTGGGGGTGGTTGCGATCGGCTATGGCGATGGTTATCCACGTCACGCGCCAGCCGGCACACCTGTATTGGTCAACGGTCAACGCGTATCGCTCATCGGCCGCGTTTCCATGGACATGATCACGGTGGATTTGCGCACGCTAGCGCAAGCTCAAGTGGGTGATTCGGTCGTGCTATGGGGCGAGGGTCTGCCGGTCGAAGAAATCGCCCGCCACGCCGAAACCATCGCCTACGAATTGCTGTGCAAGATCACACCGCGGGTGCCGCGGGTGATGCTCACTTAGTTTGTCGACTTACGCATTCGGCAGTCTTGCCCGTCTGCGCCTTCTTTGCGCTATGTAGTGGCGCGGCACGTCGTAGTCCTTCGACATAAAGATCCACGAAGTATTCGGCGTTCTTATCCAGGGCGAAGTAGCCCGGTTCTAGTAGCCAGTTATAGACCAGACCGTCGATGAAGCTGAACAATCCTACGGTCGCATACTTGGGGTCGATGTGGTCGGGGAGTTGGCCGGCGTCGATGGCGGCCCGGAAAACCTCCATGACACTCTTGGCGCAGTCGTCACGTCCTTCTAGATGGCGTTGTTTGACGGGTAACACATCGTCTACATACTCGCATTTGTGAAAGAGGATATTAAACACCGAGCGAGTGTGCGTGTCGCGCACGGCTAGGCGCAGCACATGGATGGCGCGGTAACGGATTTGTCCGAGCGGGTCATTGGGTACGTTGGCCGCTGCACAGCTGCGCATTTCATCCAAGGGCAGCATGACGCGTTCCATCAGCGCGCCGATGAGATGCAGCTTGTTCTTGAAGTGGTGATAGATCGCTCCACGGGTGACCCCGGCGGCGCCAGCGATTTCATTCAAGGTGGTGCTGGTGACACCTTTCTCACTGAATAATTGCTCGGCCGCGTCGAGTAATTGCGAACGGGTTTCCAGGGCGTCTTCTTTACTGCGTCTGACCAAGGTTGACTCCTAGCGGCGTTAGCGCGGCGTTAGCGCCGCGATAGCGACTTCTCTATTTATGGGTGGCGGCGTTCAAATCAACGTTGCGCCACCGGCGCACTCATACCCGGCGCCCAGCCACCGCCCAGCGCCTTCATCAAATCCACGCTGTAAATCAGTTGTAGTAAGCGATGTTGTACCAGCTCCAGTTCGGCCGTATTTACGCTGCGCTGGGCGTCGAGCACCTCAAGATAGGCGGCATAGCCGGCTTCGTAACGCCGCCGTGATAGACGCAGTGCATGGCGCGCCGCATCCACTTTGATTTGGGTATCGGCGCTCGAGGCGTTGGTGTAGCGCACGTTGTTCAGGGCATCGGCCACTTCACGAAAGGCGGCCTCGACGGTTCGTTGATAGTTTGCCAAGGACTGCCGTTGGCGCGCTTCGGCTTGGCGGGTGCGGGCCGCGGATTTGCCGCCGTCAAGGATGGGTAGCGACACAGAGGGGCCGATTGACCAGATGCGCGCACCGTCTTTGAACAGATCATTGAAGGCCTCACTTTGAGCGCCAAACAGACCGGTAAGCGTGAAGGTGGGAAATTGATCGGCCTTGGCCATCCCGATGCGGGCGTTGGCGGCGATCAGGTTTTGTTCCGCCTCTCTTACGTCAGGGCGGCGTTCGAGCAAGGTAGAAGGCAGGCCGGGGGGTGGCAAGGTCGGCCTCGGTAAACTCATCACGTTGCCGGGGCCGATGCGCAAATCGAGATTGCCGGTGAGGCTACCCAATTGATGTTCGATCAAGGCGCGTTGACGTTCCAGTTCGAGCCCTTGTAGCGCGGCATCGGCGCGCGCCCCTTCGGCTTGATGAACCTCGAGGTCGCCGGCCAATCCGCCCCGGGCGCGGCTTTTCACCACCGCCAAGGCTTCCTCGCGCGTAGCCAATGTTTGCCGACTCACCGCGATTTGCGCGTCGAGTGCGCGCAGGTTGAAGTAGGCTTGGGTCGTGGTGCCGGCCAAGGTCAGTGCGGTGACGTCCTGGGCGTAATGGCTCGCTATGAGTTCGGCCGCCGCCGCTTGTTTGGCGCGCTGCAGTTTGCCCCAGAAATCCACTTCGAAGGTGGTGGATAGGGCGAGGCGATGGGAATTGGATATTGCGGGCGCCCCGGCTTGCAAAGGTTGTCCGGTGAGTGTGCTGGTACGCGAGCGGGTGACGGAGCCCTCCAGGCCGATTTCCGGTAACAGATTGGCGCCGGTTTCGGTCAGTATGGCGGCGGCTTCATCGATGCGCGCGATGGCTAGGCGGATGTCGGTATTGTGCATCAGGGCGGCTGTGACCAAGTCATCGAGCATGGGGTCGCCGTACAGGGTCCACCACTTAGCAGCGAGAGGGGTAGCGGATTCAGCCTGCGTCGCTGGGGCAAAACTGCTCGGAAGATCCAGCGCCGGTCGCTGGTAATGGGGCCCGACCGCGCAACCCGTCAGCAGGGCTGATAAGAGCAAGACGGGATGAAAAGGGGAAGGCCGGGCTCGCAGCGGCTTGTGCTTGTCCGGTACTGAGCGGCGACTGCGCGTTGCCATGCGGGGCGTCATGGTTGGTCCTCCAAGGCGGGCCGCGGACTTTCCTCATGGTGATGAGAGGGTCGTGGCTTGCGCGCCAGCAGGGTGAAGAACAGCGGAATGAATATGGGCGCAATGAAGGTGGCGATGATCATGCCGCCGAACACGCCGGAACCCATCGACTGGCGCGCCGCGGCGCCGGCGCCCGTGGCTGTGACCAAGGGCACCACGCCCATGACGAAGGCCAGCGAGGTCATGACGATCGGGCGGAAGCGCAGCCGCGCCGCCTCACGCGCCGCTTCGATGGCGCTCTTGCCTTGCTCCATGCCTTGCATGGCGAACTCGGCGATGAGGATGGCGTTCTTGGCCGCCAGCCCGATCAGCACCACCAAGCCGATTTGAAAATAAATGTCGTTCTCCATGCCGCGTAAGAACACGAAAGTCAGCGCGCCTAGCAATGCGAACGGCACCGCCAGCACCACCGCCAAGGGCACCCCCCAGCGTTCGTACAGCGCCGAGAGGATCAAATACACCATGATGAGTGCGAAGCCGAAGGCAAAGATCGACGCGCTGCCGGTGCGCTTTTCCTGGAACGCCTGACTGGTCCATTCCATGTCATAACCGGGCGGCAGAGTTTGCTTGGCGATTTGCTCGACCGCTTGGATCGCTTCGCCCGAGCTGTAACCGGGTTGGGCGCTGCCGAAGATCTTGGCGGCGATGACGCCGTTGTAACGTTCGAGCTGCTCGGGCCCGATGACGCTGTCCACTCTGATGAGCGCCTTGAGCGGAATCATCGCGCCGCTGGTGGTCGAGCGGACGTAGAGTTTGCCTAGATCGGCGGGTTGATCCCGATAGGGTGCATCGGCCTGGACGGTGACGCGATAAGTGCGGCCGGCTTTGTTGAAGTCGTTGACGTACAGCGAGCCCATTTGCGCCTGCAAGGCGGCGAACACTCCATTGACCGGTACGCCCAGCGACAAGGCTTTTTCACGATCGACCTCGACTAGCAACTGCGGCACCGTCGGTCGGTAGAAGGTGTTGAGGCCGGTCAGTATCGGATGCTGGCCGAGTGCGGCGATCAAATCACTGGTTACTTGCGATAGTCGTTGCGGGTCGGCATCGGTACGGCCACGCACGTACACTTCGAACCCGCCGGTGGACCCCAAGCCTTGGATGGCGGGCGGATTGAATGCAAAGGCGATACCGTCGGAGAGCATGAAACCTTTGCCGCTGACTTCCTCCACCAGTTGCTGGGCGGTTTGCTGGCGTTCGTGCCAGGGCTTCAAGGGCATGAAGATAGTCGCTGCGTTGCTCTTGTTGCCGCCGCCGATGAGATCCAGTCCGTCGACGATGAAGATGTTCTCGATGGCGGCATTGCCGCTCATCATGGCGCGCAATTGTTCCGTGGTGCGGCCGGTACGCTCCAGCGTGGCGCCGTCGGGCAGAATCACGGCGCTGATGATGTAACCTTGATCTTCCGGCGGTGCAAAGCTGCCGGGAATACGCATGAACAATACGACAACCACGGCGAGGACCAGTGCGAAACCACCCAGCGCCACCACGCGCCAGTGTAAGGCGAAATCGACCGCGCCCAGGAACCGGCGGGTAATCCAGCCGAAAGTGCGGTTAAAGGGTTTGAACATCTTGCCCAGCAGCCCCTCGTCATGACGGCCGGGCTTGAGCAGCAAGGCGCACAGCGCCGGGGTGAGGGTGAGCGCCACGATGCCGGAAATGATCACCGCGATGGTGACCGTGACGGCGAATTGCCGATAGAGCTGACCGGCAATGCCGCCGAGAAAGGCTACGGGAATGAATACCGCGCACAACACCAACACGATGCCGATGATCGCGCCTTGTACTTCACGCATCGCTTCCAAGGCTGCGGCGTAAGGTTTCATATTCTGTTCGCGTATCAGACGTTCAACGTTTTCCAGTACCACGATAGCGTCGTCGACGACGATGCCGATGGCCAGCACCATGGCGAATAAGGTCAACGTATTAATCGAGAAACCAAACAACCACAGACCGGCGAAGGTGCCGATCAACGATACCGGCACCGCCAACATTGGGATCAATGTCGCGCGCCACGTTTGCAGGAACACGAATACCACCAGCAGCACGATTAGTGCGGCCTCGAGTATGGTTTGCACCACGCTCTTGATGGACGCTGCCACGAAGCGGGTGGTGTCGTAAGGGATGAGATAGTCGAGGTCTTCGGGAAAACGTTCCTGTTTCAATTCCGCCATCGTGGTTCTCACCGACTTGGCCACTTCCAAGGCGTTGGCGCCTGATTGCAAGAACACGGCGAGGGCGATGGCGGGTTGGCCGTTGACACTATTGTTGACGTCATAGTTTTGGGCGCCAAGCTCGATCCGCGCAACGTCTTTGAGCCGCAATACGCCGTCGGCGCCACTCGAGCGCAAGATGATGTCGCCAAACTCCCCGGGCTGTAACATGCGGCCGCGGGCGGTGACGGTATACACCAGTTGTTGACCCGGCGGGGCCGGTTCGGCGCCGATCTTGCCGGCGGCGTATTGCGCGTTTTGGGCATTGATGGCGGCGCTGATGTCGCTGGTGGTAAGGCCGAACTGCGCCATGCGATCGGGATTGAGCCACACGCGCATTGAATAATCGCGTGCTCCGAAGATGGAGACTTCCGCCGCACCGGGGATACGCTTCAGCTCATCGAGTACTTGCTGGGTAGCGTAGTTGGAGAGATAGAGCGTGTCATAAGTGCTGTTGGGTGAATTGAGCGCGACTACCAGCAAAATATTCTGCGACCGTTTGGCTACCGTCACACCGTTGCGGCGTACTTCGTCGGGCAAGCGCGGGGTGGCCAGCTGCACCTGATTGTTGACGTTGAATGTGGCCTTATCGACATCCGTCCCCACCTCAAAGGTGGCGGTGATGGTGGTACGTCCGTTCGAGGCCGAGCTCGAACTGTAATAGAGCATGTCTTCCACGCCGGCGAGTTGTTCTTCGATGGGTGCGGCGACGGTCTTGGCCAGCGTCTCGGCGGAGGCGCCCGGATAATCGGCGGTGATGGTGACCGTAGGCGGGGCGATCTCGGGATATTGCGCTACTGGCAGGATGCTGGCGGACACCAGGCCGGCCAACACGATGATGATGGCCAGCACACTGGCGAAGATAGGACGTTCGATGAAGAATCTGGACATGAGGGTGGCCTGCGTTGATTGCCGAGCCGGATGAGGCGGCTCAGTGCGTGTCCGGGGCGTCGCCGGACGGCGGCCTACTGGGTCTTTGGCCGGGCCCTTGCCCCGGTGCATGCGGTGCGACTGGCGCACCAGGCCGCAGTTTCATCAAATTGTCGGTGATGATTTTGTCGCCCGGTGCCAAGCCGCTGGTGACGATCCATTCATGCCCCGACCAACCGTCGGTTTCTACCGGGCGTGGTGAGACGGTGTTGTCTGCCGCCACGGTGAACACCAGCTTGCCTTGGTCATTTTGAAATAAAGCGGACTGCGGTACCAGATAAGCGAGTCGTTCGCCGACGGCGACTTGCACGCGCACAAATTGGCCTGGCAACAAGGCCAGATCGGGGTTGGGGAATTCCGCCCGTAGCGCCACTGTGCCGGTGGTGGGGTCGACCGTTGAAGCGGTGAAATTCACTTTGCCTGGGGCTTCATAGTGGTTGCCGTCCGGCAATACCAGTCGCACGTCGGTTTTGCTGCCCGCCTGGCGCAAGCGCTGCATTTCGCTTTCGGAGAAAGCAAACCGCACCCAGATTGGATCGGTGACACTGAGAGTGGTCAACCAGCTAGAATCGCTGGCGGCGGTGACCAAGCTGCCCTCGGATTGTCGGGCGCGACCGCTCACCGCGGAGAGCGGCGCGCTGACCCGGGTGTAGGATAAATTGAGTTCGGCCTCGCGCACCGCCGCCTCGCGAGCCAGCAGTACGGCTTGCGAGGTTTGCAGCGCCGACACCGCGTCATCGTATTCCTTTTGGCTAACGGCACGTTCCTCGATCAGGGGTTTGAGGCGTGTCGCTTCGCGTCGTGCTTGTTCGATGTTGGCTTGTTCTTGCGCCAAGGCGGCACGCGCCTCGGCGAGCGCGATTTCGTAGGGTGCTTTATCGATGCTGAACAGCGTCGCGCCGGCCTTGACACGATCACCTTCCCGGTAGTGCTGACGGGTGAGCAGACCGGAAACACGGGCGCGCACCTCGATCTCCTTCGAGCCTTCGGCTTGGCCCACCGCTTCTATGATTAGCGGTGCGTGCTGTGGCTGTATCTCGACGGCTGTCACCGGCATGGCCATGCCTAGCGTGGTGGGCGGGTTGTTAGAGGCGACCTCCTTGCCGCAGCCGCTGAACAATGCCGTCAGAGTAAGCGCGAGCAGTACGCGAGGACGAGAGGAGGGTGTGGGTTTGCTTAGGGTGGGCGTCGGGAGGGTATCTTTCATGGGCCGCGTCCAACAGAGTGATGAAGAGCCAGAGTATATACAAACACGAATGTATGTAAATAGCGGGGCCGGTGTGGCAATGGCGGCCACGGGTTCATGTCACTACCGTGGCCACCGGCGTTGGCAGGGAAGCGCGCAGTGACCCTTAAGGCGGGCTGCACGCTTTCCTAACCACAGGCAGAAGTAGGCTGGAGCGGGGTGGCGATCTAGCGGACCGCCGTCCCTCCGGCAGCCAGGGCCGAGCGCGGCGGAAGGGTGAGGCTGTTTGGTGGCATCAAGGCACCGTCGGCTTGGCGTACGGCGGTGAACATGGGCGAGTCCAACACGTTCCATTGCCCCTTGAGCATGTTAGTGGGTTCATTGCCTTGGAAGGCGATATAGCTGTAGTTGCCGTAGTGCGGCAGCTTACGCGCCAGGCCGTCGAAAGCGGCGCTGTTCTCGTTACCCAACCACAGTATCACGGGGGCGTTGGGACGCCGTCCCACGACCACCACCGAATGCGCCTTGCGCTGCATATGGGTGTCTTCGATGCTCAGTCCGTTGCCGGTCCATTTCACGCGTTGTCCTTCCAGGCTGTCGGCCAGTTGGGCGCGGTAACGATTTTCCCAGCCGAATAGCCACACCGGTTGATCGTTCGGTAATTGCTCGAGTTCCTTATCCCACATTACGGTTACGCCCGGCGCGTGGCGGGCCCAATTAAGCGCCAGGCGTTGGTAGTTGCGTTGCGAACTCAGCGGTGCTTGAGAGGGCAAGAGGATGAGCAGTTTTTCCGCCCCTAAAGCCTCACCGAGACTGGGAGGCAATTCGCCGCGATCCAAACGCCGTAGCGTGTCGAACTCCGGGTCCACCCACACATAGCGGGGGCGTGATGGCGTACGCACGGTTACGGTCTGGCGGTGTTCATTTAAGTCGATAACGGTTTGCCAGGCATCGCGTTGATTGTCGAGTTGCACCACTAGCGGCACTTGTACGTGAAACGGGGGCGCTGCTTGGGTTTGCTCCAATTCGATATTGAGCACATAGTCTTTGCCGTCGACCTGCGTGCCGGCGGCGACCAATTTCAAGGCGGGTATGCCGGGGCGTTGTAGCCATTGTTGGAATTGCGGTTCCAGATCGAGACCTGAGACTTGTTCGAATGCTAGGCGGATATCATTCCAACCGGCGCGCTCAAAGCGCTGCTCGCGATAGAAACGTTGCAGACCGGCGATGAATTGCCCATCCCCCAACTGACGACGCAGCATATGAAAGACCATCAGTGATTTGTCGTAACCGACGGCTTGGCTGACATCGTCATGGCGGCCGCGAAACTCGCGCAGCGGGAAGTCCTGCTGTTCGACGACATAGTTGGTGTAGCGTTGCAGGGCGTTGCGGCGGTAACCGGCGCCGTCGCCGGTTTGCTCTTTGAATAAGTGATCGGCCAGATAGGCGGTCAAGCCTTCTGACCAATTGCCGCTGGTGTAATCCACATACACACTGTTGCCCCACCAATTGTGCAAAATCTCATGGGGAAAGGAGCTACGCAAGATAAAGGGCAGGCGGATGACAGTCGGGCCCAGCAAGGTAAAACTGGGCATGCCGTAGCCCGATTCCCACTGATTCTCCACCAAGGCGAACTTGGCATAGGGGTAGGGGCCCAGCAATTGGCCGTACATGTCGAGATAGCCGCCCATGGCGGCGAGATAGCGCTCGGCCAGTTGCAGGTCGGCACGCCGCAGCCACACGTAGGTGTCTATCTTGCCCACGCGTTGTTTGTACTCGTGGAAGCGCCCGCCCACCAAGTAGATTTCATCTTGCGGGTGCTGTTCTTCCCAACGATGGAGGCTGCGTGCATCATTGGATTCGACGCGTCCGCGCGTGCCCTGGCTGATGAGGGTCCAGCCCGCCGGCAGACGCGCTTCGAGGCTATAGGTCACTAATTCACCAGCCAGGTCGGGATACCAACGGCTGCCACCATCGAGATACACCCCGCTGCCGGCGATGAAACCATGGGTCGATTCCTGAGTGCGACCCACACCGGCGCTGGACTGCTCGATGGGGTGGGATATCTTGCCGGAATAACTCAGGGTGATATTGCGTTCGCCCACAGGCAGTTGCAGGCGGTACAGGGCGGGGGCGTGATTGGCGAGAGGATCCGACAGCCGTGTCAGTGTCGCCCCGCCCTCAGCGACCTCGACGGCCAGTGCGGCATGTAAGACGAATTGCCACTCACTGGGCGCGTCATCGGGCAGGGTGAGGGTGTCGCGAACCTCGATTAGGTGGGAGTCGGGGCTGAGTTCCACGCGTAGGTCGTGATGCACGGCCGCGCCCGCAACGCTCAGATAGCAAAGGAAAAAAACCACTATCCATAGCATGCGTTGTGGTAATGACAGCATGCCGCCTCCGTATCGTTGGGGACCGTGCCCGACTTGCATCGCCGTGCGATGTGGGGAATTATCTCACCGGTAGGCTCCACAGGGAATGATGACGTGAGATATGCTGCAACCAAGCTCCTGCTCGTCGCCGTGACCGCTGCGGTACTGGCGGCCTGTGGCACGCGGCAACACCTGCCGCACGGCCTGCATGGGCCGCATGACGCGGCGCCGCTGATTACCACGGCGCTGCCCGCCGATGCCACACGCGTGGTGGACTTACATGCGCTACCCGAGCTTTCTAGCCTGCTGCCCAGATTGGCGGACAACAAGGTCATTTTTATTGGCGAGACGCACGATCGGCTGGAACATCATCTGAATCAATTGGAGATCATCCGCGGCCTGCACGGAAACGGGGTCTCACTCGCGATCGGCTGTGAATGTTTTCAGCAGCCCTACCAGGCTCAGCTCGACGCTTATGTGGTCGGCGAGATAGACGAGAAGGCATTGCTGCGCCGCAGCGAATACTACAGCCGTTGGGGACATGATTATCGACTCTATCGGCCGATTATGGAATATGCCCGTGCTCACCGTATACCGGTGGTCGCGTTGAGTGTAGCCAGTGAAGTGACGCAAAAGGTCCGCGAGAGCGGCTGGTCCAGTTTAACGCCGCAAGATGGTATTGAGCCAGCCACATTGGAAGCGCCGGATGCGGCTTATCGGACGCGTTTGCGTGCGGCTTTCAACCGCCATCCTTGGGAGCGCGAGGCGGACTTCGAGCGCTTCGTGCAAGTGCACGGTTTATGGGAGAGTGCCATGGCGAAGGGGGCGGCAGATTATGTTAGCGCGCATCCTGAACGCAAACTGGTGGCATTGCTGGGGGCCGCGCATGTGGCGCAGGGTGTTGGTGTGCCGGCGCGTTTTCAGCGCTACTCTCCGGCCACCTACGCCATTGTGCTCATCGATCCCGTGGGTGAGGAATTGAGCCCGAACGTGGCGGACTTTCTGTTGCTTACCTCGCCGCGCGACTTGCCGCCTCTCGGTCGCATGGGCGTCAGCCTGGAAGCCGCTGCTGACGGCGTGCGGGTGCGTATGCTCAGCAGTGACGGGGGTGCCGCGCAGGCCGGTGTGGAGCGCAATGACACTTTGATTGCGCTGGACGGTGTAACCATACGCAACCTCGCTGATTTGAATATCGCCATGCTGGATAAGCAACCGGGTGCGACGGTGCGTGTTACGGTGCGGCGCAAATCCTGGTTGCTGCAGGAACAAGTGATGGACATGGATGTCGTGTTGCAATAGAGGGGACGCACTATGATGCACAGCCTACACCCCATCGTGGGCACTTGGTATCGTCATTTGAGCAAGGGCTACGAATTTCACGTAGTAGCGATGGACGAGGCGAGTGGCTACGTCGAGATTCAACATTTTCACGGCGACCTGGAAGCGCTGGAACGCAAGGAGTGGCAGAAAATGACATTGGAAACCATCGAAGCGCCGGACAATTGGACTGGTTCCTTGGATAACGTCGAGCCGGCCGATTTCACTTATACCGATACCGACATGAGCGATGCGGAATGGGATGAATGTCTGGGCGAGTGGCATGCGTGGGACGGAGAGAAACCGCGCTGACCTGTCCAGACATTGGTTCACGCGGCCACAAAAACATCATTGCGCTCTCTCTGATGGTTGCCTCATCAACACGTTTTCCAGTCGGAAGACTGGGATGAGGAGCATAGAGATGAGCAGATGTTGCATATTCCCTTTTACTACTGCCTCATTAACATGGTGGAGCTGGCCGGCAACGGCATAGTAAGGTGATGGTGTCTTGTGATGTGTAAGTCCAAAGAAATTAGAGCTTACCCATGTAGTCCAAGCGGGTTTGCTTGTCTCACAGCAACTTCGGTGCCCGGCATGAGTAGCAAGATAGGCTTGAAGAATCCTTCCCAGTAATCACTTCGCGCCCTAACTTTGAACAATGTAGTCATTATTCACTGAGCCACGGCCGAGCCAGTTTTTACTCGCCACCCGGCATCTCCCTCTTCCGTTACCTCCAGTAGCCGGCCAACCGCAACGCACACCCGTCGTGAGAACACGTCCGACGGCAAGGTGAATAGTGCACCTTTTTACTCTACAAGATCTCACAGCGATTGGATTGGGGATTGAACACCATATTAGTCACAGGTGCAGTTTGGCAGCTGATTAGCGGTCGGTCTTGTTGATCCCAGGATAACGTAACAGAGGCCGTCATAAGCTGAGCGCTGTTTCTAATTGGTTGTGGGTGTAGGCATCTGTTAGGCGGGCCCAGCCGGACTTCGTCGATACGCGTTTTCATGGCGCGACGATGGAGGTTTCCGGCCAAGAAATATTGACCGGGTTCAGATGATTTGAACACGACTTATTGAAAGGAGTTGCGAATGAATGCCTACGCAATCACCAGCCCAGCAATAACTAAACTTCGGTTCCTCCGCTACGCATTGTTCCTAACGAGCTTAATCGTTGCTTTGTGGTGCGGTTGGACTGGCAGTGTCATCGCCTCGGAAGAGCGCGTCATCGACCGAATACCGTCTTATCCGACAGACGCCTTTTTACACGGACTCCAGTACGGAAGCCACGACTTCGATCAAAAAACCTTCGTGGCACGCAATTTGGGCCGCTCGCTCCCCGACTGGATAGTAGATGACATCAATGCGGAGACGGAAGATTATTACAATCTTATCGATCCGGATGGCAAACGCCTCACCTTGAGCTGCTTCAAATCGGTTAACGAGTTCACCAATTTACCCTGCTTGGTCGCCGCAAATAGGGAAGACGAAGCAAGCCTGCCTGATATCGACCTCCCAGCACCTACTCAATTGCGGAGAACCGCCACCACCGATGACGCGGTCCAACGCTCCCTGAGCTCCACCGCCTTAGAGAGTGAAGTGAATGGGAATTGGAGCGCCAGTACTGACATCATCGACATCGTGTTTTCAGGCGCGTCCATCAATGCCAGGTATGCCAATTCAGCGGATCTGGGATTTGGCCGGGATATGCATTGTCTGAGACGAGACAGCACTCATGTCGCCTGCTATGTCACCAATTACTTCCCAAGCGACACTAACGGCAATCTCGTGTTCGATTCACCGGATAGTGAGGACGCCGATGCGGCCGTGCTGCAAGACAGTACTCAATTGGTGGCGACGGTCGCCATGGAATACTCGCCCATCTCCGAGTCGGGTACCGATCCGGTGGTGAAATTCTATGTTTACGATGCGAATGGCAACAGAGTAGGGGCGGCGGATCTGGATGGGCTAGGTGCTCGGCCTGTTCCGCAGTTATGCATGATGTGCCATGGCGGCAGCTTGAAAGGCGACGTAAACGCGTATGGTGTCGCCGACTTCCGTACCGAAAACGACGTCAAGCTGGGTTCCAAGTTCTTGCCGTTCGACCTGGCGACGTTTACGTTTTCGACGCTCCCCGGATATACCAAATCCGATCAGCAAGCCGCGTTCCGACTGCTCAATAAGGAGATCGTCTTGTCGACCAATCCTGGCAAGGCGATAGAAGAGGTCATAGATGAAATGTACGAAAACGGCAACTTGGTGCAGATAGAGGACTTCGTCGTGCCAGGCTGGGATACGGATGACGCGAGTCGTGATTTCTACAGAAATGTTATCGCAAAGTCATGCCGTAGCTGCCATCTCGCCACCACCTTGAAACCGACCGCCTTGAGCGGCACCAAGGGTTTTCCTTTGCGTTTCAGAAACAAGTCCGATGTAGTCGATCGTCTAGGCAGTATTCAAGCGTTAGTGTGCTCGGCCCATGTCATGCCGCATTCATTGGTGACCTACAATAATTTTTGGTTGAGCGGCCAAAACAACCTGCTGGACACCTTCGGCAGCACCTTCGGGACCGCCGAGAACGGTTGGATCAGCAATTTATGTGACAATCCCAATGCCATCGATGGGCGGATATTGACGGGTCACATCAACCAGTTTGCAACCTCCAACGTCACGACTAGGCAGGCCACAGGGAGTTCAGCGCTCTTGTTAAATGTTCAGCAATCGACGCTTGCAGTCGATCGTACCTTCCCCGATGTCATCGAGCCCATCCTGCAAAGCAAGTGTGCTTGGTGTCACTATCCGAATAATCCGGACCGACCCGTGCCTGCGAGCCTTATCTTACAGAAAGGAGCCAGTTACGACGGCATTATGAGTTATATCACCCCTTACGACGGTGCCGGCAGCACGCTTTATGGATATGTCAGCGGCGCCACGCCCTACATGCCTAAGAATTGTGTAGGCAAGTACTGCTTGACGAACCCGGAACTGAACTCGCTTCTGGATTGGATAAACTCGGGTGCTCCGCGAGGGCTGTTTACTCTAAACCCATAACCAAGCCTTCTGGAGTGGAGAAAAGCAATACAGTGAGCACTGAGGCGGGTGTATGCGGACAGCCGCCGGCAAGGATCGGCCGGCGGCACAAACCTCGCATTAAGTCCACCGGTGTAAACCTGTCAAGGCGATGACACGCACTCACAGATGCTGTGTGGAAGGGACACAAGCCGTGTTTCGAAGAGCGGCTCGAGCGAAGAGCACGATGCTAACTGCCCAAAAGTACATGTCGATTCTGTATTGATTAACTATCTCTGCGCCTTCGTAGTGAATGTCCTGGTTCAACACAAATCTGACCTCATAATGTTCCCGAGTCCTGCTGTATGGCAGGAGCCTGGTCTATGCGGATCGAAGTAAGCAATAAATTTCTTTCACAGAAGAATACTCATGAGAACCCGACTGTTTTCGTGCCTACTGCTCAGTCTGTGCCTTTCGGGTCCTGCAGCGGCCGAGCAGTTCCTGGTAACAACCAGCGAGAGCCCAGGTTTTGCGGGACCGGAAGAAGTGGCCGAAGTGCTCGAGAAAGGCATCCTCCCCACTTTTGACATGCTCATGGAGCTAAAGACGAAAAAGAAGATCGTGGTTGGCGGCTTGCCGGCCGGCTCACGCACTCTCTATCTTATTATCGAGGCGGGCTCCCATGACGAGATTGACCGCATGCTGCGTGACCTACCTGCATGGGGCGTGTTTTCATGGAAAGTGGTGCCACTACAAAGTCTGGAGGGCCGGGCGGAAATGGAGCGGCAAGTTCTCAAGTCTTTGAAGTCCTCAAACTGACGTAAGAAGGCTCAAAGGCTGGCGCCGAACCAGCAGGGCAGGGTTATTGTCACTGTGCTTCGTGCCGAAAATGGTCAGCCGGGCCTGTCAACGCCTTTACCTTATGGAATCCGGAGTCAGTGCGTATAACCGAGGGGGCTGAAAACATCTCGACCTATAATAAAACAGAGACGAGCTATCGCAGTTGGTGCAAGCTCTGCGGCGGCCATCTTTTCACCAATCATCCGACTATGGAGCTGACAGATGTGTATGCGGCGGCGATACCAGACTTTCCCTTCGAACCCAGGGTACACGTACACTACCATGAGACGACGCTGCATATGCACGATGGTTTGCCAAAGATGAAGGATTTGCCGGAAGAAGCGGGGGGGGCACAGGAATTTTGTTAACAGAGTAACATTAGCTATTGAATAACGATATAGGTATTCAACCATGGCCAAAATTGCAGTTGTTCAAAAATCCTCTGTCGTCCTGAATAGAGAGAAAACTGTCGCCAGGGCAGCGCATGCAATTGCGGAGGCCGCTGCAGAAGGGGCTGATCTGGTGGTATTCACTGAGGCGTTTATCTCTGGTTATCCTGCCTGGATATGGCGTTTGCGACCGGGTGCCGACTGGGGTTTGTCTGAAGAGCTTCATGCGCGCCTATTGAATAGTGCGGTAAATCTGGCTAGCGATGATTTGAAGCCTCTTTATGAAGCGGCACAAGAAAACAATGTGACAGTTGTTTGTGGCATGAATGAGCGTGATAACCAACTCAGCCAGGCGACGCTTTATAACACGGTTGTTGTAATTGGCCCGGATGGCAGTTTGTTAAATCGGCATCGCAAGTTGATGCCGACCAATCCAGAAAGAATGGTTTGGGGCTTTGGTGATGGATCTGGTTTGAAAGCGGTTGATACAACCATTGGCCGAATCGGCACGCTTGTATGCTGGGAGAACTACATGCCGTTGGCGAGGTATGCACTTTATTCTCAGGGGGTCGAGGTTTACATCGCGCCAACCTACGATAGCGGTGACGACTGGATCGGCACATTGCAGCACATTGCTCGCGAGGGCCGATGCTGGGTTGTTGGCTGTGGAAATCTGCTACGTGGCAGTGACATTCCCGCTGACTTTCCTGACAAGTCGACGCTCTACCCTAATGACGACGAATGGGTAAATTCTGGGGATTCCGTTGTGATTGCCCCGGGAGGTGAGATTGTTGCCGGGCCGTTACGACAGAAAGAAGGAACTATTTATTGTGACATTGATCGCGCACGCGCCATCGAAGCAAAGCGTGCACTTGATGTCGCTGGCCATTATTCACGACCAGATATCTTTACATTGCACGTCAAAACACAAGCACAGTCTCCAGTTGTATTTGAGTAGCTCATGGTTTCATGTATTGGAGAACTAAGTGAT
The DNA here is from genome assembly GCA_945787555.1 of uncultured Chromatiaceae bacterium. Lineage (GTDB taxonomy): Bacteria > Pseudomonadota > Gammaproteobacteria > DRLM01 > DRLM01 > CALZJG01. Next base: position 54,511 of record CALZJG010000081.1, read on the forward strand.
ATGCGATAATGACCATATTTCTGATGCTGGGTTGAAGGTTCGGTTTGGCAGAAACATACTGAATCGTCAAACGTGCGCTAACGGCTCAGCCCGACCCGATTCGGCCACTCGCACGCAGAGCGAGTTTCGACCAAAGATCGGACGCGCATGGACTCTGATCGGCGGCCGTCACTTGCCGTAATATGCAGACCGCCAGGATAATTGGTTCGCAGCGGCGAGAATTGATAACCACCCAAACAGCATCCCCACTCCCTAGACCGCCTCAACCCGGAGTGACTATGTCCATGGAATAGATGGCATGTACAAAGGCGAACGATTCAACAGCATCAGCCACCTGATCGGTGCGGCGCTCGCGCTCACCGGCGGCGCAGTGCTCGTGATTTTTGCAGCCATGGATGGCGATACCAGCAAGATCGTGAGCTACAGTATCTACGGCTTCACGCTATTCCTGCTCTATCTCATCTCCACCCTCTATCACAGTTTGAGCGGCCCGGCGAAACGGGTGTTTCGGGTGCTGGACCATCAGGCTATTTATCTGTTGATCGCAGGGACCTACACGCCGTTCACGCTAGTAGTCCTAAAGGGCAGCATAGGCTGGTGGCTGTTCGGCATGATCTGGGGGCTGGCGGTGTTCGGGGTCGTATTGGATGCACTACCGACCAAGGGTCTAAGAGTCATACCCGTGATTATCTATCTCATCATGGGCTGGCTGTGCCTGTTCGCCTTGGACCCATTGCTCGCCGCTCTGCCACCGGCGGGTTTTCGCTGGCTTCTAGTGGGCGGGATTTTCTATACCTCAGGCATCGTGTTCTTCATTCTTGACCACCGCTACCCTTGGTGTCACGGAATCTGGCACCTCTTCGTACTTGCGGGCAGCGTAAGCCACTATTTCTCGATTCTGTTCTTCTTGTAAGGTGCCAGCACAAGCAGTGATATGGCGGTATTCGCTAAAGCAATTGGGGCCGGCCATCTAAACAGGCTACCTGCGCCTGGGATTCTGCCCGGCAGCACCCATGATCAATCCGTATTTGTCCGTTAGAGATGCGCTATCGCTACCGAGTTATCTTCCACGACGCGGCGCCATCGCAGGTCAGCCGGAGGCGCAATCTCCAGTCTTGAGGATTTGATGCGCAACTCATGCGCTGTACTCGTTGATTTATTGATGTTCCAAACTGCTGCATCCGCTCGGACTCATCGGCGGGTTAGTCCTATCCCGTTAACAGCCGATTACACTTCCCCATCCACCGCCACGACCACCCGGTTCTTTCCACTTCTCTTGGCTTGATACAGCGCAGCGTCTGCTTTTTCCACGAGACTCTGATACGTCGTGGTCTCTTTCCCGCACGAGGCCACGCCTATGCTAACGGTCACTGTTCTGCCGTCATGAACGCGTTCCGTCAGGTCCAGCCTCATTCTGTTTGCGATGACGCCGGCTTCATGGGTATCAGTCAAAGGGAGAATCACCGCAAACTCCTCTCCGCCGTAGCGACAGCAAATGTCTGAATCTCTTGCCAGATGCACAAGGGTTATTCCCATAGCCGCCAGGATCCTATCACCTTCACGGTGCCCGTATGTGTCATTGACCGCTTTGAAGTCATCGATATCGATCAACACCAGGGAGACTAACGAGCCATATCGCACATAGCGTTTCGCTTCCGAGTCGACCTGTTGATAAAAGTAGGCATGGTTGAAGAGGCCCGTCAGAGCGTCGCGTAAAGAGAGGCCGACTAATTCGTGAATATGCGCTTCGCCAACCAACGTAGCGGAAACCATATTGCCAGTTATATTCGAGAGATAATCCAGCGCGGCAACAGCAACTCTGACATTCCTTCCCAAAGTCTTCGATAGCGCATGCTTGTGTCGCAGAACATCAGTCCACAGCTCTTCGGCAACTTCCGGGGAAAAATATTGGTGGGTTATCGAATAAAGAATATCGGAAAAGAATCTTAGGCCTCGGCTCATTTCTAGATCGGCGAGGAAATTCTTCTCGGCTTCTGTAAGTGGTCGATCTCCGGCAAGCGCCGACACCAGGTCCAGAGATAGCGCTTTGTCTGCAAGGAGCCCCCGCCGCCGATCAGCATCGGTCTCTTCGAGTGGCGTCATCGTTGGCACGGCCCTCGGCCAAGCATTTCCTGCTTGCATCGACCGCCAAGGCGGGCCTCAATCAAGAAATCACTTACGGACTTCATTTCAGCATTTTGACCTCTTATACATATCCTTTAGCCATCATACGGTACCTAATGAGAATTATCGATCTGCGTATCTTTGACGTTAGACGCTAGAATTACATGTATTTAATGTGTTATTCACTTCCTTAGGAGGCAAGCTCAGGGGGAATCTGTCTAGCCGGACCCAACTCCACGTCGACATGGTGCTCTCGGCGATCATCCACAAGGGGAATACACCCTGTCCCATCGACGACGGTTCCATTTACCACCGCACCATCCACCGTTACGCGGGTCACCTGTTTCGACTCATGTCCGATGCACTTGATTGTGATGTGGTAGACGGTCTCGCGATAGCGGTAGTGGATCTTGTACGATTCCCAATGAGCCGGGATACACGGTGCAACGCGCAAATGGTCCACTTCCAGTTGCAGGCCCAGTAGTGTTTCCACGGTCAGCCGGTACATCCAGCCCGCCGCCCCGGTGTACCAAGTCCAACCACCCCGGCCCGTGTGAGGCGGCGCGCCGTAAATATCCGCGCACATGACGTACGGTTCAACCTTGTAGCGTTCGATCTCATCCGGCTGACTGCCGTGATTGACGGGATTGAGCATGTTGAACAATTCCCACGCCCGTTCTCTGTCATCCAGCATGGCAAACGCCATCGTGGTCCAGATCGCGGCATGGGTATATTGGCCGCCGTTCTCGCGAACGCCGGGCACGTAGCCCTTGATATAACCGGGTTCAAGGTCTGATTTGTCGAAGGGCGGGGCGAGCAGCTGGATTAATTGCGCATCGCGTCGCACCAGACGTTTGTCCACCGCCGCCATCGCCTGGCGGGCCCGCATGGGATCGCCGCCGCCCGAAATGACCGCCCAACTCTGGCTGATAGAATCGATTTGGCATTCGTCATTGTCGGAGGAGCCCAAGGGTGTGCCATCATCGAAATAGGCCCGCCGATACCAAGCGCCGTCCCAGGCATTGGTCTCAATGTTGTTGCGCAGCAACGAAGCTTGCTCGGCGCAGACGTCGGCAAAGGCCTCGTCGCCTCGACCACGAGCCAGGCCTGCAAACAGCCGCAGGTTCTCGTACAAAAACCACGCCAGCCAAACACTCTCGCCCTTGCCATCACGACCAACGAGATTCATGCCATCATTCCAGTCGCCGCAGCCCATCAGCGGTAATTGATGCTCACCAAAGCGTAACCCGTGTTTGATGGCACGCACGCAATGTTCATAGAGGCTTGCAGCCTCATTCGATCGTTGCGGCTGGTCGTAGTAAGCCTCCTCTCCCCAATTCAACTCACGACCCTCTAGGAAGTGTGCCGACTCGTCGAGCACGCCCGTATCGCCGGTTGCCAACACATAACGACAGGTTGCATACGGCAACCACAGATAGTCATCGGAAAAATGGGTGCGCACGCCCTGTCCGTTGGGCGGATGCCACCAGTGTTGCACATCACCCTGAATGAACTGACGCTCGGCGCAGCGGATCAACTGCTCGCGGGCAAGCCACGGTGTCGCATGGATCAGTGCCATGGTGTCTTGCAACTGATCGCGGAAACCGTAGGCGCCACCGGACTGATAGTAGCCACTGCGGCCCCAAAGCCGACACGAGAGTGTCTGGTAGACCAGCCAGCCATTGGTCAACACATTCAGTGCTCGATCCGGCGTGTCCACATTCACTGCGCCCAGGGTGTGGTTCCAGTATTGCCACACCGCTTCCAATGCCTCCCGTGCACCAGCCGATCCACTGAATCGCTGGATGAAATGCTGTGCTTCGTCGCTATTGCGTGCCGCGCCGAAAACGAACACGATCTCGCGCTCTTGCCCGTCGGCCAGTTCGATCTGAGTCTGTATCGCGGCGCAGGGATCGAGGCCTGCACCTGTCCTGCCTGACAAACGCTCGCGGCGCATAGCGGCCGGGCTGGCCAGCGAGCCGTTGCGGCCAATGAATTCTGTCCGGTTTCCGCTTACCGTACGCTCTCGCTCGCTGACGCCGTCAATACCGACATGGGCAAAGACGACTCGATTGGCGCATTCGCGTCCGTAAGCATTGCGGGCAAACAGCGCCCCACTGTGCGGGTCTGTTCCAGTAACAATGTGCATCTGATTGGCGTGTCGCCATTCGCCGAGCACCAGCTCCCAATACCCGGTCAGCGACAATCGACGCGGGCGCCCCGAATGATTGCGCAGCTTGACCACCACGAACTTAACCGGTGCGTCCATGGCGACGTAAGTAAACAGCTCCGATGAAATCCCGGCTTCGTAATGCTCGAACACGCTGTAGCCAAATCCGTGTCGGCACACATACCCCGTTCGGCCGCGCGCGGGCAACGGCGTCGGTGACCAGAACGCGCCCGTTTCCTCGTCGCGGATGTAGAGCGCCTCGCCGCTGCTGTCGCTAATCGGGTCATTGCTCCAAGGGGTCAGCCGAAACTCATGAGCATTTTCCACCCAGGTATACGCGCTGCCGCTCTCGCTGACGACCGTGCCAATGTGCGGGCTGGCGATGACATTGACCCACGGCGCCGGCGTGCTCTGACCGGGCTCGAGGGTCACGACATATTCGTGGCCGTCGGGTGTGAAGCCCCCCAGACCGTTGCAGAAGATGCGTTCGCGCACCGCTAGCGCCTGAACCGACTCAGGCTCTGGTTGTAGTACTGGGTCAAGATGGCTCGGCAAGCGCTCTGCCGGCACGCGGCGTTGCACCTGCTCGACCAATGTCTCAGCGCTATCGGTGAGTACGACGCGCGCGACCGTCTGGAACAAGACCCGGTCCTCCTCGGAAAGTTCTTCGGCACGCCGTACGAAGACCCCGCCTGGTTTGTCGAGAATGTGCGCCTCGGGACCGGCGTTGATCAGCCCCATGATCCGGTCTTGCAGTACCGCACGGTAGCTCGAGAAATCCTCGTTCACGATCACCAAGTCCGTAGCCAGACCCTTCATCCGCCAATAGGCATGGGCCTGCAGCAGCTGTTTTACCAGATCGATGCGGTTCAGATCACCAATTCGTATCAGCACGATCGGCAGATCGCCCGAGATGCCAAAGCGCCAAAGACCAGGCTGACCCAACTGATTGCGGGTTATGACACTAGGCGCGGCGCGGCGCAAGGCATTGCTGAAAATAACGGAGCTGGCCAAGCGACCATAGACTTGTGCATCGGCTTCGCTGGCATTGAGGTGGCGCAGCACCTCCTGACTCTGAAACCAGGCCATGTCAAAGGCACGCTCAACGAAGTGCCGGTCACAATACTTCTCAAGCAAGGCCAATGCCGCCTCGCGCGTGTCCGCGACACCGGAGATGATCTGCACGGTCGCCGACGTGTCGGCTGACAAGCTGATGGTGCGGCGGATCGCCACGATGGGATCGAGCACCGAACCGTCGGTGTTTGACAATGCCGATGTGGCATCATGGCTCTCCAGCACCACTGGGTTAGCCTCCGTTCGCCCCCGGCCGATAAATTTGGCGCGGTTCGTCTCGTAAGACGGCTCGTCGGCAATCGCGCCTGGCGCGGCCAACAGATGAAACATCCACGGCACCTGCTCACCTGGTGTGCGCCGGCGGCGCGTGCAGAGGATCGCTTGCCGCTCGGGCAGAATCTCGGTTTGCACGAATAAGTTATTAAAAGAACGATGGGCCAGGTCGGCATTCAACGGCGCCAACACTACCTCCGCGTAACTCGTTACCTCGATATGACGCGGTCGCGAGGACAGGTTGGTGAGCGTGACACGGCGGATCTCCACGTCATCTTCAGGTGAAACGCTGATCTCGGTGTGTGCTTCGATCGCCTCATCGCGGCGCCGGTATTCAGCGCGTGCCTGGACGAAGATTGCCTCGTAGTGATCGGCCTTGCTCAGTGTGGGTTGATACGCGCTCGACCAAAAACGGCCCGTGTCATGGTCGCGCAAGTAAATGAAGGTACCCCAGCCATCGGCAGTGGCGTCCTCGCGCCAGCGCGTGACGGCCAGATCGCGCCAGCGGCTGTAACCGCCACCGGCATGGGTCGCCATGACGTGGTAACTGCCGTTGGACAACAAGTGAACTTCAGGTAACGGCGTGTTCGGGTTGGTAAACACGCGCATGATTGCGCCTGCATCCGCGGCGGCCGGACGCGCGGCGGCACTCACTTCAGCCGCGTGCGGATGCAAGGTCGCGCCCTGCTTCGGCACGCGTTCCTGCAGCAACAATTCCGTGGTCCGAGCGAGGGGGTCAGACATGAAGCGGCGCTGCATCGGCCGGTTGAGTAATACATGCTCAAAGGCCAACAGGGTCATGCCTTGATGATGTGCCATGAAGGACCGGACGATGGCGTGATTTTTACCCCGCGGCACACGCGACGGCGTGTAATCGACTGCTTCATAGAACCCATAGTCGGCGAGAAAGCCATGGTCGGCCAGTGCCTGCAAGTTGCGACACGCTTCCCGCGGCATGACCGTTAACGCTAGTGCGCTGGCGTAAGGCGCGATGACCAGATCGTCTCCCAGCCCGCGTTTGAAACCGAGGCCGGGCACGCCGAAGGCCCGATATTGATAGACCTGGTGCATATCCGTGGCGTTGTAACAGGACTCGGAAATACCCCAGGGTACAGCGCGTTGTCGGCCGTATTCGATCTGGCGCGACACCGCGGCCTTGCAGGTCTGCGCCAACAAAGTGTTGGCGTAGCTTGGCATGATCAGCTGCGGCATGAGGTATTCGAACATCGAGCCGCTCCACGAAATCAAGCTCACGTTGCCACCATGACTGGTCAGCAAACGGCCGAGTGCAAACCAATGCTTCTGCGGTAGCTGTCCTTGGGCGATGAGCAGAAAACTGGCTAGGCGTGCCTCGGATGCCAGCAGGTCGTAGCAGGCCGGGTCGCGGCGGCGTTCGCTGACGTCGTAACCGATACTTAGCAAGCCGCGCGAGGTATCATAGAGAAATTCAAAATCCATCAGGGCCAGTTCGCGGCAGCGATCCACCAAATCGTCGATGACCCTGAGCCGTTGCGCCGCACTCTTATAAGGTGATCCTGCCGCTACATTACTAGCAGTTGTACGCTCTCTAGCTAATTCCGCTGGTGTCGGGATGTGAGTGATGTGCTGCGGTGCAGGCACCATGAAGCTAACGTCAGCGCGAAGTGCGCCGGCTTGCTGATCAAATGCCTGCGCCCAGTAATACAGTTCGCCATCGATATCAACATCCGCTGGCAGCCATGCCACCAGCCCACCGCCTATACGGTGAATTTCATCCAGCATGCTATCTGCGGCAGCCAGTGTCTGTGGCGGGCCATCCAGCGTGAATGCGTGCAGTGTGCCCTGCAGTGACTTGATCTTGTTCGCAAGCTCTGGAGCGGGTGAGGCGGGCAGGTGTTCGGCGAGCACCTGCAAGGTATCGTGCAGTCCCTGAAATGCATTTTCTGACAGCACCGGCTGATTTTTCAACTCGGCCAGTCCTGCTTGCAAGGTAAGCAAGCTGCCGGCCAGGTTGCCGCTGTCCACCGACGAGACGTATTGCGGGCGTAGCGGTAGCAGTGAGTGCGTGTCGTACCAGTTGTAAAAATGGCCGCGGTAGCGTTCCAGCTTTTCCATCGTGGCCAGCGTGTTCTCGACACGCTGCAGGAATTCTCCGGCGCAAATATAACCGAAATCGTACGCCGCCAGGTCTGCCAGCAACGACATGCCGATATTCGTGGGTGAGGTACGCGAGGCGATGACCGGCGCTGGATATTCCTGGAAGTTATCGGGCGGCAACCAGTTGTCCTGTGGGCCGACGAAGTCCGCGAAGAAGCGCCACGTGCGCCGGGCCGAGGTCCGCAGGAACGCACGCTGATCAAAGCTTAAGCCTGGCGCTGGGGACACCAGCGGCAGACTGATCCACCAACCGACGACAGGCGACACCAGCCAGAGCAACAAGACCGGCACACACACGAGCAGTTCCGCCGAGCGGGTTTGCCACAGAGCAATGCCCAGCGCTAAGGCCACAACCGGCGCGGTCCACATCTCCCTAAAAAAGTCGCCCAGGGTACGGCGCGTGTTGCGACGTGCATAGGATCGCGTATGCCAGAGCAACAAGCCGCGCCGCGTGAACAGCATCCGCACGCCAGAGCGCAGGATGGCATCCAGGCAGATCAGGGTGTCATAAGGCAGCATGACCAGCGTCAGCATAGCGAACACGATGGAGCGGCCCGCGGATTGGCTGGATAGGAGTAAGTGCACCAGCCAATCACGTTCTTCCGGTTTACGGACGAACTCGATCACGGCTCCCAACAGAGTAGGTAAGAGCAGCACAGCCGCGACCAGCAGCGTCCAGAACCACGCCGGTCCCGCACCTAACAGCCAACCCCCTGCCAGCAAGGCCAGCAGCGCCGGCGACACGAGGCTGCGGCGCAGATTGTCGAAAATTTTCCACACGGACAAGGCCGAGAGCGGGTTAGCTTGCCGCTGCGCCTTCGCTCCATTTGATCCGGACGGTCCGGGCACACGCGGGAGCAGCCAAGCGGCAAGCTGCCAGTCGCCGCGTATCCAGCGATGGTGCCGGCTGGCCTCGATGGCGTAGCTGGCCGGATGCTCCTCGATGAGATCGACATCGGTCACCAGTGCCGAACGCGCATAGCCGCTTTCCAGCAAGTCGTGACTGAGAATGAGATTCTCCGGAAAGCGTCCATCGACAGCCTGACGAAACGCATCGACATCGTAGATGCCCTTACCGATAAACGAGCCTTCGCCGAAAATATCCTGGTAGACGTCCGATACCTCGCGCGTGTAGGGATCGATGCCTGATTCACCCGCGAACAGTTTTGTAAATCGTGACTGGCCTGCGCTGGTCAGACTGATCGACGCGCGGGGCTGCAGGATCGCGTAGCCTTCGACGATGCGGCCCTGCTCGGCGTCGTACACCGGCCGATTGAGGGGGTGCGCGATATTACCTATCAGTGTGCGTGCCGCGTCGCGAGGCAGTTGCGTGTCGGTATCCAGGGTTATGGCGTACTTGATCGAACTGAGAATAGACACATCACCGACAATATCCGAGAATGCCGTTTTATCTCCGTCCCGCAGCAAGGTATTGAACTGCTCTAGCTTGCCGCGCTTGCGCTCGTAGCCCATCCACACGCGTTCGTAGGCATTCCACCGCCGCGGTCGGTGAAACAGATAAAAGATGCATGGCCGGTCGTCGCGGTAGGTTTCATTGAGCGCCTCGACAGCGGCGCGCGCGTAGCTGAGCAGGCCCTCATCGCCTGGCAGTGTTTGCTCAGGCGCGTCACGGAAGTCCGTCAGCAAGGCAAAGAACAGATTAGGGTCGCGATTGCCGAGATAGCGAATTTCCAGGGCTTCGAGAAGGTCATCAATCTCTTGAGGCCTACTTAGCAAAGTGGGGACAACCACCATGGTGCGGTGAACCGCTGGAATGCCCTGCGAAAAATCCAGGCGGGGTAGGGCGCGAGGCGGCAACACCAGCGTGACCAGCAGATTCACCAGCGACACGGCCAGCGCCGAGACGCCGATGCTGCCGGAGATTGCAAAAAACCAGTAGCGCCAGTCAGTCAGCGCGTAGCCGTCATAAGAGGACAGTACCACCGATGTTGTCAGCGCGGTGAGCAATAGGATGGGGCCGAGATAAAGTGGCAGGGGGAAATTGCGGCACGCCCGACTGACCCGGACCTTCCACGACAAATGGCAGCCGACCGTACGCTCCAGACTCTGCCGTCCGCGATCGATCAGGTAGTAGCCGACATGTGCGCTGCGGTCATTGCTACCCAATCGCTCTGCCGCTGTCTGCGCGAGCATAATCGCCTCGCGTGCCACTGCAAACTCACTGCAGGTACTGTCCTTCGCCATATCTTCGATGGCATGACGGTAGCGGTCTCGGGTGGCGAAATCCTGGCTGGCGTGCATCCCCGCCGGATCTTCGCGCAATGTTTGTTCGACGACACTGAGTGACTCGACGAAATTTTTCCAGTCCATTGCGCCTATGAAACGCAGACTACCGATACTATTGGCGATGGAAATCTGGTTGGTCGCGGCGGTGCGGGCGGCCGCCTCCGACAACTGGGTTGCGGTCACCCCTTGTTCGAGCAGTTTTTGCTCGACCCAGGTTTGCACGAACGCCATCGCCGGCCCCTGAGCCTGGAGCCTGGTGTAAAACTCCTCCACAAAGGGCGCGGTCAACGGCACATCGGCATTGGCAAACTCGGCTAGTAACTGAATCAGCTGTTTCGGCTCTCTTTCGGCCGTGGCGAGCATGCGGTCTGCCCAGATGATGGCCGCGTCACGTTCCACGCGCCGACGGGCGATACGCAAGCCAACGCGGCGCAGGTTTTCCAGCAGCGCCAGCTGGAGCATGATCGGGAATGCCCACAATTCGCCCAGCTTCAGCGGTTCAACGGTCTGATAAGCGGCGATGAACTGGGTGGCGTTGTCGCTGTCGACACGACCATCCATGTGTGAGATCAACTCCAACCCCAGGTCATAGATGCGGGGGAAACCGGCTGACAGGCCATCAGCCAGTCGTGGCAACTGCCGGCTGTAGCCGCGCGGCAGATGCCGACGCGCCAGACCGATCTGCTGCTCGATAAGATAGAAATTGTCGAGCAACCAGGCCTCTGCCGGCACGACTCGTTGCCCCGGCGTGGCTGCAGCTGTCACGACGTCATACGCCGCCAGTAGAACGCGCTCATTGTCCGCGAGTCGTGGCAGCAACCTGTCCGGCCCAGGGCGCGGATCGATTCGATGCTGGCCAGCCAGCGTCACCGCGTGACGTTTCAGTTGCTCGATGCTGAACAGCTCCGAGCGCAGCAGCTCAGTATCACGGTCGTTATGCAGTGCAATCCGCGCGCGTGCCGAAAACCCGAGTTCTTTGATGGCTATGACATTCTCCTCGCCTGAAGTCGAGGTGGTCAGCATAGCATCGGTCTTATGACCGGTGCTTACCGCATACTCATGCCGCGTACTTTCAGAGCATCAGCCAGTGACTAGTTGATCGCACAATCACGTTGTATTGGCAGGCCTTTAGGTCATCAAGACATAAAGGACAGTGTCGTTGAGAAGGTTCATTTCTCGAACTCAAGGCCATGGCTCATGATCTTGCCTGTGAATTACTTGACGCTACACAAGCTTCAACCTGTTTAACTGCGGTTCACTAAGAAAAACCAGTCAAATTTAACGCGACTTACATTATGGTCCAAAAAAACCTTGATCTCCTTCTTGGGTTTCTCTGCTCATGCTTTACGCTCCTAATGATTGCTTGGGCATATTCTCTGGTCTGAAGCGCCCTGGGTTTCGTGGAGGCTGATTGGTTTAAGTCAGGCCGCTGCAGCGAGGTTTTCGCTGAGTTGCCGGTAGTAGTTTGCCTCAGCTTCCGCGGGCGGTATATACCCGATGCTCTCCAGCAACCGTTGGTGGTTAAACCAGGACACCCATTCCAGGGTGGCCAGTTCCACGGCTTCCCGGGTCTTCCAGGGCGCACGTTTGTGGATCAGTTCGGCCTTGTACAGCCCGTTGATCGTCTCGGCCAGCGCATTATCCTAGCTGTCGCCACGACTACCCACCGAGGGCACTATCCCGGCCTCGGCGAGATGCTCAGTGTAGCGGATGGAGACGTACTGTGATCCTCTATCGCTATGGTGCACCAAGGCTTCTGCGGGTTGCCGGGCATACAGCGCCTGTTCCCGGGCATCGAGCACGAAGTCCGTACGCATGCTGCTGCCGACCCGCCAGCCCACGATACAGCGAGCGAACACGTCAGTCACGAAGGCCACATACAACCAACCCTGCCAAGTGGAGACGTAGGTGAAGTCCGACACCCACAGCTGGTTGGGTCGATCCGCCTTGAATTGCCGATGGACCCGATCCAGCGGACAAGGCGCGGTTTTGTCCGCGACAGTGGTGCGCACGACCTTGCCACGCCTGACGCCCTCCAGCCCCAAACGTTTCATCAGTCGCTCGATCGTGCAGCGGGCGACCCGCACCCCTTCGCGGTTGAGTTGACGCCAGACCTTCTCGGCACCATAGACCTGCAGGTTGGCCTGCCAGACCCGCTGTATATGCGGCATCAAGCCATCATCGCGCAGGGCGCAGGGCGCATGCACAGCGCAGGTCCGGGTTGCGCTGCTGCACGGCGTAGCGCCGATACCCCGATGGGGCGATCTGCAGAACCTTGCAGATCGGCTCGATCCCGTAGGCGTCGCGATGACGGTCGATGAAATCCCTCAGGACTTGAGTCGGCGGTCGAGCTCCGCCTGGGCGAAAAACGCGCTGGCCAGTTTCAGAATCTCATTAGCCTTGCGCATTTCCTTGACCTCGCGCTCCAGAGCCTTGATGCGATCGCGTTCTTCGCGGGTGATGCCATCGCGCAGACCGTGACGATCTCATGTTTGCGTACCCATTCGTGCAGGGTCTGGGGAACACAGGAGATCTTCGGCGCAATCGACTCAATGGCCGCCCACAGGGACGGATGCTCGCCGCGGTGCTCCAGCACCATACGTACCGCCCGGTCACGTACTTCAGGGGAAAACCTGTTTGATTTTGACTTGTTCATAACTCCATTCTCTCAAAGTTTGGAGCCTCCTCAAAACCCGGGGCGATTCACTTTGAGTTGCGGCGACTGCGAAGGCAGTCGCCGCTTTACTTTCACAGCTTCTCATGTGTGCCGTCGCAGTACGGTCGGTTTGCCGCACGCTTGCAGCCGCATAGATATACTGTGCCAGTCTTATCCGCGGTAAAGGCTACTGGTTCGAAGCCTGTCCCTTGGTGCGAGCCGTCGCAGAAAGGTTGATTTTTGCTGCGTCCGCAGGCGCACCAGTGGTAGGTTTTTCCTGTTTCGACCTCGGTCGCGTAAGGGGATCTTTGTGCTATCACAGCTTCGTTACTCATCATGGTTCTCCTCTGAATGAACTCGGATTAGGTCCCCACGTTAGGGCTCCATTGCCCCGGCCGGCGCGGTGACGAGGCTTGATTTCCCGGCGCACTGTTTGTCCGCTTACTCTTTGCATGGCGTGGTCAAACATTCATGGTCGGTCCTTACCATTGTGTTACTGGCCCCACAGGGACAATGCCTGAAGGATTCAAGGCGCGTATCGAGTAGTAGCCGGCCTTGATATGCTGCGGATCGACTGTCTCGGCGATGCCGGGAAGTGCATGGATGCGCCGGATGTAGGCGCTGATGTTGGGATAATCGCGCACTTGGTGCAGATTCGTTTTGAACAGGCTGTAATACGCCAGATCGAAACGGACCAGTGTCACGAAGGCGCGTATGTCTGCTTCCGTGAATTGATCGCCGACCAGAAAATCCTGGCCATGCAGCCGCTGCTCGATGAAGTCCAGGCTGGCGAACACCTCCCACACGGCTTTTTCATGCGCCGATCGCGTGGTGGCGAAACCGGCGCGGTAGACGCCGTTGTTGAAGTGCTCGTAGAGACGGTCATTGACGGCGTCGATCTCTTCACGCCAGGGTGCCGGATAGAGATCGATGCGCTGATCCGCCAAGTCGCCGAAGGCGGTGTTGAGCATACGGATGATTTCCGACGACTCATTACTGACGATGGTTTCGCGGCGTTTATCCCATAGCACCGGGACGGTGACTCGGCCGCTGTAGCGTGGATCGGCGCGCTGGTATAGCTCATAAAGGTATTTGGCGTCATACCAGGGCTCCGCTTGCGCGCCCGGCAGGGCTTCGGCATGACCGCCGAATCGCCATACTTTTTGCGTGAGACGCGGATCGAGGACGGTGACTGAAATGATGTCTTCCAGCCCTTTGAGCTTGCGCGCCATCAGGGTGCGCGACGCCCAAGGACAGACCAGGGCGACATACAGGTGATAACGATCCGGCTCGCCAGCAAAGCCGCCTACGCCGCTAGGGCCGGGGGTGCCGTCCGGCGTGATCCAGCTACGGAAACCAGCCGCTAGGCGCACGAACCCGCCGTCGTCATCGGCCGCTTGTACGGGGTGGAAATTTTTCGCCCATCGGCCGTTGCTCAACATCTCTATGACTCCTGGTAGCCGTGTTTGGGGAGTCGGCCCCGCGCAGCGGCACCGACTCCCATCGTCATGGTCACTATGACCATCATCAGGCGGCGTTGACACTCGTCTCGACGCGCCGGCACAGCGCCTGTCCCTTGCTGGCGAAGAGCTTGGCGGCGCTGTAGGCGCCATCACCCAATAGGGCTAGACCCAGGGCGGCGATGGTCAGGAACAAGGGATATTCCCAGCCGCCGTTTTCATTGGTGAATAGCCAGCCGTTACCGCCGTGGGCCAGTACGAGGCTACCGATCAGCACGGGCACCAGGGTCAAGGACACGATGCGGGTGTGGATGCCGGTCACCAGCAGCAAGCCGCCAATGAGTTCGGCGCCCATGGTCGGGTAGGCCAACCAACCGGGTACGCCCAACGAGGCGAAGAAGCCGACCGCGCCCTCGGGTGTGAAGACCAGGATCTTGAGCAGAGCGTGGGCGATGAACATGATGCCCAAGGCGCTGCGCAACAACAGGGCGGCATAGGGAGCGGTGCGTGTATCGATCATGTCGGTTCTCCTTGCGGTGTGTGTCAGGGTGTGGGAGAAGTATTGGCCATGAGTTCTCATTAAACAATTGACCAAATATTAGATACACTGTCCTCGAATAGTGAACAATCAAGAGGTGAGCGTGGACAAGCTGACGTGTATGCGTGCTTATGTGGCTGTGGTAGAGACGGGGGGTTTTTCGTCCGCGGCCCGTCGTCTCGGCGTCTCCAAGGCCTTGGTCAGCAAACAGGTCAACCAGTTGGAGGAGAACCTGGGTGTGCGACTGTTGCAGCGCACGACACGGCGAGTCAGCGCCACCAGCAACGGCCAAGCCTACTATGAGCAGTGTCGACCCCTCTTGGCAGAGCTCGATGAGTTGGATGCCGCCGTGCAATCCAATAACACCCAGCCCAGCGGCGAGCTGCGCGTATCGGCGCCGCTTTCGTTCGGGGAGCTCCATCTCATGCCCGCGGTGTCGGAGTACGTCATTCGCCATCCCGAGGTCAGGCTCCATCTCGACCTGACCGATCGTTACGTCGATCTGGTAGAAGAACGGGTCGATGTAGCGATCCGCATCGGCAGCTTGACCGAGTCGTCTCTGGTCGCACGCAAGCTCAGCAGTACCTCCATGCTGCTCTGTGCATCACCCGCTTACCTGGCTCAACATGGTGAACCGCAGCAGCCCCAAGACTTGGCCGATCACGCGTGTGTGCTCGACAACAATTACCGCGGCGGCACTCGGTGGACGATCGGGAGCGGGGAGAACAAAGTCACTACGGAGATCAGCGCCGTAATCATCCTCAACAGCGCCCGCGCAACCCGCGAACTCCTCTTGGCTGACCACGGTATCGGTTTTGTGCCGTCATTTGCGGTCTGCGATGACATTGTGCGCGGCAGGCTGCAGCGCCTGCTGCCCGCTTACCGGTGCGATCCTATCGGCGTCTACGCAGTCTACCCGCACCGTAAACACCTTTCCGCTAAGGTCAGGTTGTTTATCGACACCGTCATCGCGCATTGCCAAGATGCGGAGTGCGAGTGATCAAGGGATACTCAGGCGGAAGAGGGCGGGAGGTCGCGAATCAGGACTATTTTGCTGTCGAGTGGCGAACCTGATTAGACTGGCCCATGATCTCTCCCCATGAACGCAAGGAGTGTTTTCATGAGAGCCACCTATGCCATTATCCTGGTCTTGCTACTTTCAGCTTGCAGCAGCGCACCCCCCAAGGAAACCATCTTTACCATATCCCGCGCCGAGCTGGACAGCCTCAAGTTGGCCTATTATTCGGATTATTTTTCCTTCGTCGGCTGGGATGAACTCGGCCCGGTCGCCTTTGCCATCGATAATAACCGCGGACAAGACGGTGAGAGTTGGCAGGCAGAGCACTTCGTCGTCTTATACGATGCTCAATCAGGTTGGCAAGCCCCGTCGGGGAATGGCGCTTATGACAATTCCGCTAAGTCCTTGGAGCAGATACCCGACTCCGACTATTTTACCTTCAGCGGTGATGTCAGCAGTGGGATGGTCATCAGTAGCGCCGTTAACGGCTTGCATCTGGAGTTGGAGCAGATCAAGCCGGTGATAGATAACGCGCGTGGCTTGAGCGCTTACCGGCTAGGATCGGCGGCCGCCACCTTGCACTGGAATGAGCGCACGCTGAAAGGCCGTGTCATCCATGAATATTTGTTTCTACCCGCCTTCAACCGGCTGACGCGCACCTATTTCGGTGTCTTCGATGACTTTCACGGCGTCTACGCCGCTATCGACCAGCGCGGTGACTTTTACTTTCACAGCCAAAAAAGCGATTTTCTGGTCGAGCTGACCGGTTATGACGAAGGGTTCATC
Organism: uncultured Chromatiaceae bacterium; assembly: GCA_945787555.1. Taxonomy (GTDB): domain Bacteria; phylum Pseudomonadota; class Gammaproteobacteria; order DRLM01; family DRLM01; genus CALZJG01. The sequence continues at coordinate 70,993 of CALZJG010000081.1, forward strand.
GTCCTGAATGGGACGGCTGTTGCGTTGAATAATTTCTCACCGCGGGTCGAAGGGCGCCGTCAGGGACGCGGCTTTTATCGCTGGCCGTTGGGCTGGTCGGGGACTTTTTCTGCGCTCGCAGCGCAATATCAGTTCGACCTCAGGATCGAACACCAGAGCATGATCGCCAATTGGGTGATAGGCGGATTCGCCATGGGTATAGTGCAGGGCGACTTGAAGAAGGATGGGGTCGTGCTTCCTGTCTTCGGTATTGGTGAGTTGATCATGTAACCATCAAGCATCGTCAGGCGAGGTTACAGGTTGTCGCTTGGAGTTTCACGATGTAGGGCCGGCGCGGGGGGAGTGTCGCCAATTAATCTCGATTGGGTCGGTTGCCGATAATAGACACGGATAACCATCCGTCGATTCAGACCATCAGACACTAAAAACGTGGGTAAGATGAGGGGAATCGAAATTAACGATAATAAACAACCAGACGAGCACGGATATTGACTACAGATACTAATGGCGCTGGCGCCTCTCACCGCACAACAGCATTGCTCGATGCTCCACGCGGGTGGCTGGCGGGTCTCTCTTTGCTGCTACTGCTCGTAGTACCTATCGGTCATGCAGCCGATGACCTGCTCACCGCAGAGGAACGGCTCTGGCTCAACTCGCATCCCGACATTCGGATTGGGCCCGACCCGGATTTTCCACCGATCGAATATGTTGACGATGAAGGGGTATACCGCGGCATTGCCGCTGATTACGTCTCGCTGCTGGAAAAGAAACTCGGCATTGAGTTTCAGATCATCGTATTGCCTAGCTGGGACGCAGTGCTGGCCCAGGCGCAATCACACGATATCGACATGTTCGGCGCCGCGGCGGCAACCCCGCAGCGCGAGCAATACATGAACTTCACCGCACCGCATTTCGAATTGCCGGGCGTGATCATAGTCAGCGCCGAAGTGGGCCAGAATTTATCCTTGAACGATCTGCGCGGGATGAAAGTCGCGGTGGCTTCCGGTTACGTCTGGCAGGAACTCATTGAACGCGATCACCCAGAGATTGTGCTGGAGCCTGTTCCTGACGTGTTAACCGGCCTGAAACGGGTATCATTTGGCACTGTTGATGCCATGGTGGCAAATCTCGCCATCGCTACCCACTACATAGAAAAGTCCGGCATCACCAACCTTCGCGTGGCGGGAGAGAGCGGTTATTTCGGGCGCTATGCCTTCGGTGTGCGCAAGGACTGGCCGGAGTTGAATGCCATCATCGAGAAAGCGCTGGCCACTATCACACCAGCTGAGCGCGACACGATACTAAAGAAATGGGTAACGCTGGGTGGCAAGAAGAGCGTTCTTGAGAGCCGTACCTTCTGGATAAGCTTTCTTTCGTCAATGGCCCTGCTTAGCGTTCTGGCAATTCTTTGGTGGAACTGGTCACTGCGGCGACAGGTGGATAGACGCACAGCGGCGTTGCGCAAAGAGTATTCTCAGCGTAAGCGTGCCGAACAAGCCTATGACCACAGCGAACAGCGTTATCGCACACTCTTCAACTCTGCATCAGATGGTGTATTTATGCTGAGAAATGGTGTATTCGATGATTGCAATGACGCGGCGGCGATCATGTTTGGTTGCAGTCGCGAGCAATTTATCGGACAGTCACCCTCGTACTATTCGCCGCCCTGCCAACCTGATGGGAGCGACTCCCATGAGAAAGCCGACGCCTTGATTGTGGGCTGTCTGGATGGAACGCCACAGTTGTTCGAATGGCAGCATCGCCGTCTCGACGACACGCTGTTTGATGCAGAAGTCAGTTTGAATGCACACACCGAGTACGGTCAGGAATATATCTTGGCGATTGTACGCGATATTACCGAGCGCAAACGCGTCGAGCGCCTCAAGGACGAGTTCATTTCTACGGTCAGCCATGAAATTCGCACACCCCTGACTGCGATTCGCGGCTCGCTAGGTCTGGTCACGGGCGGCGTCACCGGCAGTTTGTCGGAGAAAACCACCGAGATACTGAACATTGCCTATAAGAATACAGAGCGCCTTCTGCTCCTGGTGGACGATCTGCTCAATTTACAGAAACTGGAATCCGGCACCATTCATCTGGAGCCTCGGCAGATTGAACTTGCGGCGTTCCTCGAGCAAGCCATTAGCGCCAACCAATCCTATGGCGATCAATACAGGGTTAAGTATCAACTGGGATCAGCGCCGGCCATCACCGTCATGGCGGACTACGATCGCTTGATGCAAGTGATGAACAATCTTTTATCAAACGCCGCCAAGTTCTCACCGGAAGGTGGGAGAGTCGACGTCAGCGCCGAGCAGCGCGGGTCCATGGTGCGGGTGTCCGTTGAAGATCATGGCCCCGGTATACCGCATCAGTTCCGCCCCCAGGTGTTCGACCGTTTTACACAAGCCAATTCTTCTGACACTCGTCAACGCGGCGGCACCGGTCTAGGCCTTAATATCACCCGGTCCATCATTGAGCTGCATGGGGGAAGCATCGGTTTTCATACGACTTTGGGAGTAGGCAGCGAATTTTATTTTGAGCTGCCAATAGCGGCAACCAACAATAAGACTGTTTGATTTATAAAATATTGGTTCGATTGACCTAA
>CALZJG010000082.1 GCA_945787555.1 uncultured Chromatiaceae bacterium
CGTGCGCGTAGTGGCGATTGTCGGACTCGTATTCAACGTGGGCAGTGGAGATGGTGATGCCGCGCGCGCGCTCTTCCGGCGCTGCGTCAATCTGGTCGTAGGCCTTGAATTCCCCACCAAACTTCTCCGCCAACACTTTGGTCAGCGCCGCCGTCAAGGTCGTCTTGCCGTGGTCCACGTGACCGATCGTCCCAACGTTAACGTGCGGCTTATTACGCTCGAATTTTTCCTTGGACATCGGAAACTCTCCTCAAAATTTACTCTATTAATAACGATACGTCTGGAGTTAACTAACTCGCCACCGCGCCCAGCGGACGTAGTGCGCGCCGAGCATACCGGACCACCCGACAAGCGGGGTGCCGTCGCCTGTCGCGATTTACATCTTAAAGCTCATATGGAGCCCATAACCGGATTTGAACCGGTGACCTCTTCCTTACCAAGGAAGTGCTCTACCGACTGAGCTATATGGGCCGCGCCCTAATCACCAATTATGTATTTACCCATTATGTGTATGTGCTTGGAGCGGGTGATGGGAATCGAACCCACGCCATCAGCTTGGAAGGCTGAGGTTCTACCATTGAACTACACCCGCTTTCGCCGCGCGCAAAGCGGCCGCTCCCGTGGCAACCCCACCAGCCGCGCCACCAAACCACACATACTGGCCACACATACTGGTGGAGGGGGGAGGATTCGAACCTCCGAAGGCAGAGCCGTCAGATTTACAGTCTGATCCCTTTGGCCACTCGGGAACCCCTCCGCGAGACATAAGCGGCGTATTGTGATTGAACGACCTAGCGGTGTCAATCCTTCGCCGGTCGCCGGCCAACGAACCGTGCCACTCTCGGCATGAAGGCGCGCATTCTAAGTGATATAGCCGTGCTGTTCCAGGTACAAAAACACCTGCTGAGCGACCTCGTCCACGCCCAAACCGGTGGTGTCGATGCGCAGCTCGGGGGTTTGCGGCTCCTCGTAGGGGTCGCTGATGCCGGTGAATTCCTTGATGATCCCGGCACGCGCCTTGGCGTACAAACCCTTACGGTCACGGCGCTCGCATTCCTCCAAGGGCGTGGCGACATGTATCTCGATGAAACCGCCGTAAGGTTCGATCATGGCGCGCACTTCACTGCGCAGCGCCGCATACGGGGCGATGGGGGCGCAGATCGCGATACCACTATTCTTAGTTATTTCGCTGGCCACATAGCCTATGCGCCGGATATTGATATTGCGATGCTCTTTTGAGAAGCCCAGCTCGCTGGACAAATGCTTGCGCACCTCGTCACCGTCCAACAGCGTCACCGGCCGGCCACCCAACTCCAACAGCTTGGCTTGCACCGCCTTGGCGATGGTGGATTTTCCTGACCCCGACAAACCGGTGAAAAACAGCGTGAAACCCAACTCCGAGTTGGCGGGATAGCGCATACGGAGCTCACGCTCAACGCCGGGAAAAGTGAACCACTCGGGAATCTCGGTGCCCTCGCGCAAGCGGCGCTGCAACTCTTGCTCATCGAAAGGCCGGATACGCGCGTCCGCCGGCACCTCAGCGGGCGGCAAATACGCAGCGCGCTCCTCGACGTATACATAAGGGGCGCAGGCACGCAATTCAATGTCCAACTGCTCACTGTATTGAGCCAATGCCTCGGCATCCGCGTCATAAGACCCCGCACCGCCCTGCTCCCACAGCATATGCGAGCAACCGCAGTTCTGGCGCACGATGGCATGCCACAGCACTTCGCGCGCCCCGGCCGGCCGCGCCGGCAAGGCTTGGAGGCTGAGTAGCGTGGTTTGGCGCGGGAAGTGCTCCAGCGCGGCGCGATAGCAGCGCACTCTATGATAGTAGTCCTCGCCATCCTCGATCAGCGGATGCAGCAGCAAACTGGCGCCCAACTCAGAGGCCTCGCGTTGGGCCAATTTCTGTTGTGCGACATGGATGGGCGCGCGTGTGTGAAACGCGGCCACCTTGGTCCAACCGCGTTTGGCGAACTGCGCGCGCAACTCGGCGGGCGCATGACGCAGCGCGACGAAGCTATGATGGCTGCGCGACTCCACCCCTTCCACAACACCGCCGACACAGACGGTGCCGGACTTGGCAAGCACGCGCGCCACGCCGGGATGGGCGGAATCGGTACTGCCGTAGAGCGCCTGAGCCTCCGCGGCGCGATCGGGCGCCCACAATTCCCCCACCTTCACCACCGCCAGCAACACGCCCTCGAGATCGCGCAGCGCCAGGCTGGCGCCGACTTCCAGCTGTTCCGCCACGGCTGCACTGATGTCCAAGGTCAACGGCATGGGCCAGAAGGTGCCGTCTTGCAGCCGCCATTCCGCCAGCACGCGCTCGTAATCCGCTTGGCCCAGGTAACCGCGCAGCGGCGAAAAGCCTCCACTCTTCAATAGTTCCAATTCGCCGAGCTGCGGAAAAGTGAGATCCCACGAGGGCATGGACAACGCCTGCTCCTTCAGCGCTGCCGTGCGCGCTTGCGGGGCAAACAGATCGACCAATGTACCTTTATAGGGCTGAATAAGTGTCGTCATGAGATACAGTACCGTTATGAATTTGGATGGTTCGCAATCGCCGCCTATTGTATGCGCAGCGCGAGCCAAGACCAAGACTAGCGCCCCATAATCATGAAACGATGGTATTCTTCGCGCTTTTCAGCACAGGGAATGCTCCATGACCACTGACCGCATTATGGTCACGGGCGGCGCGGGTTACATTGGCAGCCATGTGGTGCGCCAGCTGGGTGAGGCTGGCCACGAGGTCATCGTGCTCGACAACCTCTCCACCGGCTTTCGTGATGCCGTGCTACACGGCCAGCTAATCGAAGGCGACAGCGGCGACCTGCCACACGTCGAGATGCTCCTCAAAGAGCATCGCATCGACGCAGTAATGCATTTCGCCGCCCACATCGTGGTGCCTGAGTCGGTGAGCGATCCACTCAAGTATTACCGCAACAACACCGGCAACACGCGCAATTTGCTCGAAGCCTGCACCCGTGCCGGCGTGCGGCGGGTCATCTTCTCCTCCACCGCCGCGGTCTACGGCGTCCCGGCCAACAAGGAGTGCGCGGAGAACAGCCCACTTGAACCCATCAACCCCTACGGCCGCTCCAAACTCATGAGCGAATGGATGCTGCAGGATTTGGCCGCCGCCAGCGAGCTGCGCTACGGGATACTGCGTTATTTCAACGTCGCCGGCGCCGATCCCGGTGGACGCATCGGCCAATCCACCCCGCTGGCCACCCACCTCATCAAGGTCGCCTGCGAAGCGGCGACCGGCCGGCGCGATCACATCGACGTCTTCGGCACCGACTACGCTACGCCCGACGGCACCTGCATCCGCGACTATATTCACGTCGATGACTTGGCGCGCGCCCATTTGCTGGCGCTGGAGCGGCTGCGCAACGGCGGTGATTCGTTCATCGCCAACTGCGGCTACGGTCATGGCTACAGCGTGCGCGAAGTGTTGGATATGGTGCAACAAGTCAGCGGCACCACACTCGATATCCGCGCCGCGCCGCGCCGCGCCGGCGATCCACCGGCCTTGATCGCCAAGGCTGAACGCATCCGCGCCCTGCTGGGCTGGAAACCACAACACAACAATTTGGAATTCATCGTCGCCACCGCGCTGGCCTGGGAACGCCAACGCCACGCACAATAATGCGACGTCAACCACAACAGGGGCCTGTTATGAAACATGGACACATTGCCGCCAGCTTCGGGCTCGCGCTTTTTTGCAGCGTCAGTAGCATCAGCCTTGCGGCGGATACTCGCTATGTCAGCGACCAACTCGAAATCACCCTGCGCACCGGACAAAGCACCAAGCACTCCATCGTGCGTATGCTCAAGAGCGGCACGCCGGTAACCGTCATAGAAGTGGACGCGGAAAATGACTACGCGCACGTGCGCACCCAGGAGGGCACCGAGGGCTGGGTACTGACCCGCTATCTTATGAATACCGCCAGCGCACGCGATCGCCTGGCCAGCGCCCAGCAACGCCTGGCCAGCATCGAAAGCGAGAACAAACAACTCAAGGAGCGTCTGGCTAAACTAGGCGAACAGCAAAAGGAAGTGACGCAACAACATCAAGACGCCGCCAGCAGCGCCCGCCAACTGCAACAGGAGCTGACCCAAATCCGCAACACGGCGGCCAACGCCCTGACCCTCGACAGCGAAAACAAAACGCTCAAGGAGCAACACGTGCAACTGCGCACGGAGTTGCAACTCGTGCAACAGGAAAATGCGACGCTCAAGGACCGCAGCGACCAGGACTGGTTCATGAAAGGTGCCGGGGTGGTGATCGGCGGCATCCTCCTTGGGCTAATACTGCCGCGCCTGAAGCTGCGCAAGAAATCGAGCTGGGACTCGCTGTGAGGGCAACCCACTAAGGGCAGTGAGGAAGCTATGGCGAGGTTACGCTGCCTCAATGTGAGCCGGCCCCCATTGGTTGTGATCTTGCCACGATTGAGTGTAAGGGTTATCGCCTAGACTGATAATGGTCTTTTCGCACTTCCATCAAAACCGGCAGCCCTTACTTTTTTTCAAGTTAGGCGTCAGATCAAGATTGCTCCACTAACACTTCGACATTACATGCACCACGTGGGCACTTGCCGACACTGACCACCACATTTCGAAATAACTGCATATAGTCGGGTCAGAGTTTATTCAACCGTGGTTATGAGTCATCAGTTCCCGCCCCTCCACAAAACAATCAGGTCACTAACAACGACTCTAGGACTCCACTCAAACGAGCTGATGTTTTCAGTCGCGCACGCACTAAGTGAACATGTTGTTTTGCGGATGTCTAAACGAATATAGATGTTACGGTTTGAATGTACCCGCATCACAAGGGAGTGTCGCGTGTTAGTCAAGTTACTGAGAGTTTGCACTTTGCTCAAAGGAGCGGTACGACTACTCGCCTAAACACACGCCAGGACGAATCTTATAAGGCTCTCTACTTTGGATTTGCGGGTATGTGCATGGGTGACTCAGTGACCAAGCATGCTGAAATATTCCTGGATGTCGCTCCGCAATATGCCCAGTTCAGTGGACTTAAAGACTTGGTTGCCGCGGCTGGGCCAGATGATCTTGCCCACCGCGCCGGCCTTGGCCCGATCTCTCATTCACCTTCATGGCGGGAGGGCGCGGACGTAAGAGAAGGAGACCGGATACCGGCACGTTGTCTTATCACACGCTGTAACACCTTCCCTGCCAAGCATATGAGGAGTTAAGGCATGACCAGCAAGACCATACTGCTGGTGGAAGACAATCCCGACGATGTGGACCTCACGCTCCGCGCGCTCAAAAAGAGCAATATCATGAATGATATCGTCGTCGCTGAAGACGGCGTTGCGGCGCTGGACTATATATTTGGACGTGGCGCATACGACGGGCGCGACCCGAGCGACACCCCGGCGGTGATCCTGCTTGATCTGAAGCTGCCCAAAGTCGACGGCATTGAGGTACTGCGCAAACTGCGTGACAACCGCCTCACCCACCTGACACCGGTAGTGATCCTCACCTCTTCTCGTGAAGAGCAGGATCGCGCCGATGGCTACCGTTGCGGCGCAAATAGTTACATCCAGAAACCCGTAGACTTCACCCGTTTCATGGAGGCGGCGCACCAGCTTGGTCTGTACTGGCTGGTTCTGAACGTGCCGCCGCCCAATCAATGATGATCGCTGATGGGAAAATCACTCCTAGCCACTCTGCACTCCCTGCACATCCTGGTGGTCGAAGATTCTGAGGATGACACCCAGCTGCTGCTGCGCCACTTGCGCAGCAGCGACTATGAGGTTACCGCCGAACGGGTGGAGACACGCGAGGAAATGCTGAACGCGCTGGCCCATCAGTCCTGGGACATCGTCTTCGCCGATTACACGCTGCCCCATTTCAGTGGACTGGAGGCGATTCGCCTGATACGCGGCCATGACCCGGATGTACCCATCATCCTAATCTCCGGCACGATCGGCGAGGAGCGCGCGATCGAAGTGATCAAGGCCGGCGCCCAGGATTATCTCCTCAAGGGGAATATCAAGCGATTGCTTTCCGCCGTCGCCCGAGAGCTGGAAGAAGCGGCGCTGCGACGGGAGCACCGCAAGAGCCAGGAGCGAATTAAGTTCTTGGCCTACTATGACCAGCTCACCGGCCTGCCTAACCGCGCCTATTTTCTTGAACAAGTCGCGGCCATGCTCACCACCGAAGATCCGGCGCACCAGCACATCACGGTCCTTACCGCGGAGCTCAGCGAGTATCACGAGATAAACGCCACCTTGGGATATACCGCGGGCGATGCCCTGCTCTGCCGGGCCGGTGAGCGCCTGCAACAGCTGCTGCCCTCCACCGCTCTCCTAGCCATACTAGGGAGCGGGCGCTACGCCATGGCGTTGGCTCCGAGCAACCTAGATTATGCGCACCTGGTCGCGGACAAGCTGCACTCCAGCTTCAACGAGCCGTTCGACATCGCGGACTTTCGGGTCAATACCGGCATCTATCTCGGTGCCGCCCAGTATCCCGACCACGGCCAGGATGCCCAATTATTGCTGCGCCGCGCAGAGGCCGTGCTGAAATTAGCGCATGGCCACGCCACCGGTTATGCCGCCTACAGCGCAGAACGCGACTCTTGTAAGCCGGAGAACATTGCGCTCGCCACCGACCTGCGCAATGCCCTAGGCACGGAACAATTGCGCCTTTATTTCCAACCCAAGGTGGATTTCAAAACGGGTCGGCTCGCTGGCGTGGAGGCGCTGGTACGCTGGGAACATCCGCAACAGGGCCTGATCACCCCCGACCGCTTTGTGGTCCTAGCGGAAAAATCGGGGCTGATCATTCCTCTCACTCAGTGGGTTTTGGATGCAGCGGTGAAGCAACATCTCGCCTGGGCGGTTCACGAACTTAACCTACCCATCGCGGCCAACCTATCCGTACGAAATCTTCTCGACCGTAAGTTGATGGACCAGCTGTACGCCCTGATTTTGGAACACAACCTCCCACCTGGCGCCCTCGAAGCCGAGGTCACTGAGTCGGCGCTGATGGAATACCCGCAGCACGCGATCAAGACGTTGAATGCCCTGCGTGATATGGGCGTGCAAATCTACATCGATGACTTCGGCACCGGTTATTCCTCCCTGGCCTATCTTAAGAGGCTGCCCATCGATGGCGTGAAGATCGACAAGTCTTTCGTCAGCGATGTCACCACCAATCCAGACTCCGCCACTATTGTGCGATCCACCATCGAGCTGGCCCACAACTTGGGATTGCAAGTCGTTGCGGAAGGCGTGGAAGAACAATCCTCTTTCGATTGCCTAGCCGCCCTGGGGTGCGACAAGGCGCAGGGTTATTACATCAGCCGGCCACTCTCGGCGCAGGATTTCGAACTGTGGCACAGCCGCTTTATTAGCACCGGTCGTCTAGCGAGGCATTCGCCCGAGGAGGGCTAGGTCATGGCTACCGCTGACGTTGTAGCCACACCGCTGCGTGTGCTCATGGTGGAGGACTCCGCGGAGGATGTCACCGTCATATTGCAGGCGCTCGGGCACAGCGGCTTCGAGGTCACTCATGCACAGGTTTCTAATCTAGAGAGCTTGCATGAGGCACTCGCGCTCACGCGTTGGGATGTCATGCTGTGCGACCTAGTCCAACCCGGCATGAGTTGTACTGAGTTGATCACGCACTTGCGCGAACTGGGCTTCAACCTTCCCGTGATCTTTGTCTCTCGCGCGGCGGGGCCCGGGCTTGCCACAGAGCTGCAAAACCTGGGGGCCTGCGCCTTCGTCTCCAAGAACAAGCTAGGACAGCTCGGCCCTGCGATCGGGCACTGCTTGAGCGCACCCGCCGCTCCGGATGAAGCCGAGAAACACAGCCGCGGCGCGCGCAGCCCCCTCACACGTAATTACGGCATGCTCATGCTGCTGCTCGCCGTGCTCAGCGTCATTCTCGCCGGCAGTTATTACCTGCATGAAAAGCGCGAACATGATGCGCGCATCCAGTCTGCCTTCCAAACCAGGGCAGAAGCACGAACACATGCCATCCAGGAACACCTGCAAGAGCTGGACAACTTGTTACTGCTGTTCGCATCGTTCTTTGCCCATACCACCCAAGAGCTCGATGATGAATTGGAGGAATTTTCCGGTATGGCAAGCGCCATTATCGAGCATCCCGGCTTGGTGCGTCTGGGTTATGGTGAGCGAGTGGCCACGGCAGAGTGGGCAACATGGGAACGGGAAGCCAGCAAACTCGTAGAACCTCTCCCGGTTATCCCTCTGATTCCACGAACAGTCAGCTCACCCATTCTCGACCACTACCTGGTTTTGTTCGACTATGCCAAGCCGCAGACTCAGACCTGGCCGGTAGGCTTCGACCTCACCGCCGCCTCCACATGGCACGAGACACTGCTCCACGTCGCAACAAACCGCGTGCCCGATGTCACACCTTGCGCCCTCGCGACAGGTAAGCCATCCTGCTCTTGGGCGCTGCTATTTACGCCAGTATTTGCCCCCCATAGCTCCGACCTCAGGGGAGTGATTTATGCCGAGTTGTCCATCGCCACCGTCATCAACTATGTCATGTACAGCTCTCCCTCCGGCGACCTGGATATCCGCCTCGAAGACATCACCGACCACGACCACCCCATTCCACTCTATTATCATAGCCATGAGTCCCAGCTACGCCAGAGCCTGACCGACAGGGGCACGGCGCGGGAGCCGTTTGGGTTTGCCCAGGCGCACACTATCCAGGTAAGCGGGCGCACCTGGCGACTTACCTTTCTCTCCTCAGCGGAGATCATCGGCTATGATTTCGAGCGTGAATACATACTATTGCCGACCGCTATCTTGATCGGCACCGCACTAGTGCTCAGCCTCATGGGCTTAGTGTGGCGCCAGACCGCGGATGTCGAGCGGCTAGTGACCGAGCGTACTACCGGACTCCACCGGGAGATGTCCAAGAGCCGCGCGCTGGAGGCCTCGTTGCGGGAAGCCAATATTAAGCTAAGTGGTCTGGTTGGTGAACTCGATCAGCGCGTCCGCGCGCGCACTGCTGAACTCGAGACCGCCAACAAGGAGCTGGAAGCATTCAGCTACTCAGTCTCGCATGATTTGCGCTCGCCGCTACGCGCCATCGACGGCTTCAGCCAAGCGCTGCTTGAAGATTATGCAGATAAACTGGATGAACAGGCAGGCGATTATCTCAATCGCGTACGCGCCGCCAGCCAGCGCATGGACCAACTCATCAACGACCTTCTGAAGCTCTCGCGCGTCATCCGTGCGCCGCTCAATAACATCACTGTGGACTTAACTGCTCTGGCGCATGAAATCAGCGAGGAGATTAAAGGGCGTGAACCGCAGCGCCAAGTGGTGTTCACCATTACACCGCAGCTTAACGCGCGGGGTGATCTGCAGCTCTTGCATATCGTGCTGGATAATCTGCTCAACAACGCCTGGAAGTTCACTAGCAAAACCGCACAGGCGCATATCGAGTTCGGCACCTACACCGATAAAAAGGGGCAGCGGGTGTTTTTTGTACGCGATAATGGCGCAGGCTTCGACATGGCCTATGTCGATAAGTTGTTCGGCGCCTTTCAGCGCCTGCACAGCCCCGCAGACTTTCCCGGCAGCGGCGTAGGCCTCGCCACGGTGGCGCGCATCATCCGCCGCCATGGCGGACAGGTGTGGGGGGAGGGCAAACCCGGAGCAGGGGCGAGCTTTTACTTCACCCTCTAACTCGCTCCAACTGCGTGACATCCCGCACCGCGCCGCGCGCGGCACTCGTGGTCATGGCGGCATAGGCGCGCAACGCAGCGGACACTTCGCGCTGGCGGTTGAGCGGCTTCCACGCCGCCTCGCCCTGGGCCTCCATCGCGGCGCGACGCGCGTTCAATTCCTCATCGGAAACAGCGACACGAATACTGCGTTGCGGAATGTCGATTTCGATGCGATCGCCTTCTTGCACCAAGCCGATGGCGCCGCCTTCCGCCGCTTCGGGCGACACATGACCGATGGACAAGCCCGAGGTGCCGCCAGAAAAGCGGCCGTCGGTAATGAGCGCGCAGGCCTTGCCCAAGCCCTTTGATTTGAGATAGCTGGTGGGATAGAGCATTTCCTGCATGCCGGGACCGCCGCGCGGCCCTTCGTAACGGATGAGGATGACGTCGCCGGCGTGTATCTGCCCGGCGAGGATGGCTTCCACCGCCGCATCTTGGCTTTCGAAGATGCGCGCCGAACCGGCGAATTTGAAGATGCCGGCATCGACGCCGGCGGTCTTGACGATGCATCCATCAAGGGCGATATTGCCGTAGAGCACGGCCAGTCCACCGTCCTTGCTGTAGGCGTGATCGTAAGCCCGGATGCAGCCTTGCTCGCGATCGACATCCAACGCGGTATAGCGCTTCTCCTGGCTGAACGCTTGCGTAGTGGGCACACCGCCGGGCGCGGCGCGAAAAAACTCTTCCGCCTTAGGATTGCCACTCTGCGTCACATCCCAATGCGCGAGTGCCGCACCCAAAGTCTCGCTGTGCACGCTACGCGCCTCGCCGTGCAGCAAACCGGCACGCTGTAATTCGCCGAGGATGCCCATTACCCCGCCGGCGCGATGCACGTCTTCCATGTGATAGAGCTGGGTACTGGGGGCCACTTTGCACAAATGCGGCACCTTGCGCGACATGCGGTCGATATCCTTCATGGTGAAATCCACCCCCGCTTCCTGGGCGGCGGCGAGCAAATGCAGCACGGTATTGGTGGAACCGCCCATAGCAATGTCCAGGGCCATGGCGTTTTCGAAGGCGTCGAAGGTGGCGATGCTGCGCGGCAACACCGTCGCATCGTCCTCTTCGTAAAAACGTTTAGCCAATTGCACGATCACTCGCCCGGCCTCTAAGAACAATTCCTTGCGATCGGCATGTGTGGCCAACAGGCTGCCGTTGCCGGGCAGACTCAAGCCCAGCGCCTCGGTGAGGCAGTTCATGGAGTTGGCGGTAAACATTCCCGAACACGAACCGCAGGTGGGGCAGGCGGAGCGTTCAATGGACGCAATCTCCTCGTCGCTGTATTTCTCGTCGGCCGCCGCCACCATGGCGTCCACCAAATCCAGATGCACCAACTTGCCCTGCACGCGCGCCTTGCCCGCCTCCATCGGCCCGCCGGACACGAACACCACCGGAATGTTCAGGCGCAGCGCGGCATTGAGCATACCGGGGGTGATCTTGTCGCAATTGGAAATGCACACCAGCGCATCGGCGCAGTGCGCGTTGACCATGTATTCCACCGCGTCGGCAATCAATTCGCGCGAGGGCAGTGAATACAACATGCCGCCATGCCCCATGGCGATACCATCATCAACGGCGATGGTGTTGAATTCTTTGGCCACACCGCCGGCGCGTTCGACCTCACGCGCCACCAACTGCCCCAGGTCTTTCAAATGCACATGTCCGGGCACGAACTGCGTGAACGAATTGGCGATGGCGATGATGGGCTTACCGAAATCGTCGTTTCTCATCCCGGTGGCGCGCCACAAGGCGCGCGCGCCGGCCATATTGCGACCATGGGTGGTGGTGCGGGAGCGATACTGGGGCATGGGTAAAACCTCGAAACATCAGCGGGGTGTTAAGAATAGCAAAAATCGCCGCCCCTAAGGGCGGATAGCCCGTATGTCACCCGCCCCAGGCGCCTAGCGCGCCCTCGCAGGCACGACTATTCCCTAGCTCTCTCCATGCCTTACATACACACAGTCGGCCTGGGCGCCCCCATCACGCCGCTTCCAGCAGTGGGAAGGGGCCGTCGGGGGTGACCCCTGCGAGCCATGCTCACGACCTCCCTCACCCCGGCAGTGCGAACCCGGCGCGGAAAGAAAATCGCCACTAGGCCTTAATAATCCCCTCAAGAGCCTCTAAAGTAACGCCTGAGTGAGCCACGGACGAACGCCATGTCAGCACGCCATCAACAAAGCCTGCAAGCACTGCAGTCTTTTCTCACTACCCCGCTCAGCGAGCGCTTGGCGCAGCATCGTGAGCACGCGCCCGAAGCGGCCTTGCTCGCCCTGTTTCATGACAGCGCCGAACATGTGCCGGCCTATAAGAAGTTTCTCGCCGCGCACAGGATCGAGCCCGCCACGATACGCACGATGGATGATTATCACCGCCTCCCGCTGCTCACCAAAGCGGAATATATGCGCGCTCATGCGCTGCCCGAACGCTGCCGCGACGGCCGCCTCGCCGCCCATGACATGGTGGCGGTTTCCTCCGGCTCCACCGGCACAGCGCTGGTATGGCCGCGCCGCCTCGAGCAGGAGTTGGACATCGCCTATCGCTTCGAGCAAGTCATGCACGGCTTTGAAGCCGACCGCCGCCGCACCCTGGCCGTGGTGTGCTTCGCCCTCGGCACGTGGGTCGGCGGCATGTATACCGCCGCCTGTTGTCGTCATCTCGCGCTCAAAGGCTATCCGATCACGGTCGCGACCCCCGGCAATAAGAAGGAAGAAATCTTCCGTGTCGTGCAGGAACTCGCGCCGCATTACCAACAAGTCGTATTGCTGGGCTACCCGCCGTTTATCAAGGACGTGTTGGAGGGGGCGGGCGCGCAGGGTATCGACTGGTCGCCTCAGAACCTCAAACTGGTGTTCGCCGGCGAAGTGTTCAGCGAAGAATGGCGCAGCTTAGTGTGCGAACGCAGCGGCGCCGCCGATCCGCGCTATGCCACCGCCTCACTGTACGGCACCGCCGACGGTGGCGTGCTCGGTTGCGAAACGCCGCTCAGCATCGCCATCCGCCGCTTTTACGCGCAACAACCGCAGGCGGCGCGCGAGGCCTTTGGCGAATCACGCCTGCCCACCTTGGTGCAATACGATCCCAGCAGCCGCTACTTTGAAGTCGTGGACGACACTTTGGTAGTGAGCGGCGACAACGGCGTACCCCTGATCCGCTATCACATCGCCGACAAAGGTGGCGTTTATGCTTACGATGAATTGCTTGCCAAAGTGCGCGCCGCCGGCGGCGATCCATTGCGCGGTTTGGAGCGTGGCGCCTGCAACCTGCCCTTCGTCTATCTGTTCGGTCGCGCCGATTTCACCGTCTCTTACTACGGCGCCAATATATACCCGGAAAACATCAGCGTTGGCCTCGAACTAGACGAAATCTGCGACTGGGTGAGCGGTAAGTTCGTGATGCAAGTCAGCGATCACACTGGCAGCAGCAAAGGACTGGAAATCGTCGTTGAATTATTGCCCGATGTCACAGACGATGAACTCAAACGTGAGGTCATTGCCGACAGCGTCCTCACACAACTGCTGCGCCTCAACAGCGAATACGCCAATTACGTGCCAGCTGAACATCAACGGCCCCAGATCACCCTCAAAGCCAACGGTGATCCGGACTGGTTCCCACTGGGAGTAAAGCATCGCTCCACACGCCAGGCCAAATAACCGCAAATTATGCTGATGGCTCCGCTTCGTGCTAACGGAAGGCCGCAAGACAGGGAGGGGCAAACCAGCGCGCTGCGGCCACGCCCGTCGGATCGATCATCTTGATCGCGACCACAAACGCCGCGGCGTCCTTGCAAACCAAGCCTCAGAACGCCCTAAACAGGCGAGTTGACGTGTCATCAACCCGCCTGCCGTTCTTAGGAAGGACGGCCGCCGAACAAACTGCCCAGCGCGCTCTTGGCCGCGCCCAACAATCCGCCTTTGGCATGTTGCGTCAACTGCGCCAGGCCGCCGCCCTGTGACAATGCGCTGACCAACGAGGGCATGATCATTTTCAGCGCATTTTCCACCGTGCCGCTGTCCATATCCAGCTTGGACGCCAAGCCCGAGATATCCAACTTTTCCAGCAAGGACCCGGCATTGCCCAGCGTCGCCATACCTGCCTCTTCTGCATTCTCTGCACCCGGTTCTTGTGCCACGGATGCCACTTGCTGCACGGTTTCGCTGAGCAAATTCTGAGCCTTATCCGAGCTGAACCCCAACTGCTGCAATTGCCCCAGCAACGCAGGAGCCTGGTCGCCTAGCAAGGTTTTAACGATATCCATAGCCTATCCCTCCAGTTACTTACATCATGTCGTCATAAAACTGTAGACCCAGATTGGACTTACAGCAATGTAAGTCGGGCCATTTTGACATTGGTTTGCATTCCATCGCCACCGCGAGCGCAATGCATTCGCCACGGATTCCACTACGCTTTCACGGCCCACATTCATTACACTGACGCCATGCAATCACCCTGGAGCACCCTGGAGCACCCTGGAGCCATGATGTTCAACCCCTACGTGATCATTCTCGTGTTATTCGTGTTTGCCGGCCTGGCCACCTCCGTATGGGGGTGGATCATGATGAGCAAGGGCCGCAAAACCCGCCACTGGCCTGCGACCGAAGGCACGATCGAGGAGTCGTCACCGACCTCCAAGAACGATGAGTTAATGCCGCACATCGAGTTCAGCTATAAGGTGATGGATATTCGCTATCGACGCGTGATGGAGTTTGCTAGCGGCACCCACCCCTCTCGCGAGCTCAGCGCAAGTTACACGAGAAAATATCCGGTCGGTGCACGGGTAGAGGTGTTTTACGATCCCGAACAACCGGAGCGCGCCGCGCTGGAGCCAGGTGCGGGGCGCGATGACTGGCTGATATTCGCGATAGGCGTATCGGCGACGTTGTTCGGCATCGCTTTGTTATTCTTCAGCGGATAGACACCCGCTCATTCCGCCTTTTCGACGATGAGCAAGGCACGGTCGACACCGTCGATGCCGATGATCTCGACCTGCTCCCCCCTCACCGCGTCCTCACCGCGCACGCGCCACGCCTTGTCGTCGATGAGCACTTCACCGAAACCATTGACGATATCCGTGCTCACGGCGCAGACGCGGCCAATGAGCTCCACAGGGTCCGCTGCCTGCTCCTCCGACTCAGCACTCTCCGCTGCCAGCTCGGCTTCGGAGGGGGGCTTGACAACGTATTGCGATACAGCGACCCCAACGAGGATGAGCATGCCGAACATCATCAATTGAAAAAGCACCGGCACGGTTGGGTCGTACCAAATGACTCCGCCTACCACGGTGGCCGCCAGGCTCACCGAAACAAAAAAAGCGCTACGTATAACAAAGGCGCCGGTAATCGCCGCCAGAGCAAACACCAACCATTGCCATTCTGCCAATTGAATCATCGCACACGCATCCTTCTTTTCATATTCGAGCACTCACAGGGTAAGGCATTTAGGGCGCTGGCGAAAACCCTGCGCCCGCCGATTCAGGCCAGCACAATGCACGACAAGCATGGCATTAATCAGCGCCAACTGCCTCGACGAGCGCGGCCCTGGGCATATCGCCGGTCGCAGTGTCGTTCTTGAGTATCACCACTCGACGCGCAAAGGGGATTTCGATGCCTTCCCGATCGAACGCCTCTTTGATAATCTTGCGATACAGACGCGCCACGATGCCATGGCAACCTGGCTTCACCTTGGTGACGGTTCGAATCAACAAATCGGACTCATTGAATTGCTGCAATCCGTCGATTAGTGTGGACTCAAGCACGTCGTGACTACTCTGCTTCAGCTCCTCGCCGGCCTGTCGCAATACTTGATAGACCTGATCAAGGTTGCTGTCATAAGAGACGCCGACTTCGACGATAGCATTGATGTATTCCTTCGAGAAATTCACGACTTCCCCCAATTGGCCATTGCGTATGATGTGTAGCTGACCGTTGGGATTACGAATACGCGTGGTACGCATCTCTACCGCCTCCACGGTTCCACGCGCCGTGCCGGTTTCAACGAAATCGCCCACCAGATAGAGATTCTCGAACAATATGAAAAAGCCCGACACAATGTCATTGATGAGCGGCTGCGCGCCAAACCCGATCACGACGCCGACTATTCCGGCCCCCGCCAGGATCGGCCAGGGATTGAGATTCAACACCCCCAAGATCAACACGAAAGCCACGAAGTAAACGCCGTATTTAAGCAGGTTCTTGATAATCGGTAGGATGGTCAGGTGACGCTTGCGCTCCGACTCGCTGGCCTGGTCCGGCACCGCCATCGCCTTATCAACCACCAGATGCACTAATTCGACCGCGACTCGCGCTAAGAAGATGATGCCTATCGCCTCCACCAAGGCCGGTCCGTACTTGGCGAAGTCCGAGATGAATTCGAGTTGCAGCAGCACCAAGGTGGCAACCACGACATAGATAATGTATTCCAGACAGCGGCGCAATAGCGGGATCAACATGCGCAGCCGCTCATACCTTCCCAGCCAGTTATCCGGCTTGGCGTAGCGCCGGCTCAAGGCGTCGAGACTATCGACGATCGCCGAGACGGCGCTCACCAACAACAAGCCGACGGTCACAATCAAGTACATCTTCAGAGCGATCATTAGTACTGCTGGGATCACTGCGGGCAATGACAACATCGCGGCGGAGACTATCAACACCCACATCCAAGCGCCGTTGCTCATGATCCGTGCAAGTGAGCCGAAGAAGCGCTCTATACTGGCGTCATTGCTCCTGATTTGCTCGTAGGCCATAGCCCGGATCTTGATGCCATGCAGCAACCGTCTCGCGATACGGATGGCAAGACCGGCCACCACCACCAAGCCGATGATTCTCGCCAGCGCGATCGCCGTACGCTGCAGAAAGTCCGCTGGAATGCTGTCGATCCAGGCACGCATGGCCTCGTAAACATCCTGGCCCTGAAACATCAAATAGCCATTGCCGACCACCACCAGCACGCTGAGCGAGAGCAGCGTGAGAAACAGGAACCAGTTGGCGGCGCGGCGCATCGATTTCGCACGCGATTCGCTCTTCTTCAGCAAGGGAATGTGATGCACGCGGCCAAACAGCACTTTGACCATGATGAAGAGCAACAAAAAGACCAGCAGCAAAATGCCGACTTCAGCCCCGATGACCGCCAACGCACGATAATCGGTCAAGCCGTTCATAAACCCATTCATACTCGTAGCCTCTTTATGCTCATTTCACTTTCACTTTCACTTTCACTTTGATATTGACGACGCAAACGGCCGCATGCCGTCGACGACACTCGTCGACACACGCAGTTTTGCGTCACCTCCGCTAAGAACAGAACTTGAAGAAGGACAAGCCCGTGAGCCCACATTTTGGGCGGCAATTATCGTCGGCATTTATTTTGGCAAGATTACCACGCCAGCGCCCGGGCAGGGAGCCCACCTAGCGGTCACCTTGGCCTATTTAACATTGCGACACGCGCCCCCAACGCTCCCCAGCGCTCGTTGAGTGCACACTAGACCCTCAAGGCGGGCATCAGCCCTTCGAGCACGTCCCCCCTGCCAAACAGCTGCGGCGGCGCTGATGCTCTGCTAAAGTAGCGGCCCCACGGCTATCCGGCGGGCCTAGCGCCGCCGCATGAGGTCACGCACGTGTCCAAGCTCGACAAGTTGGAAAAAAAGCTCCTGCATTATACCGGCAAGGCCATCGCCGATTTCGACATGATACAGCGCGGCGACCGGGTGATGGTGTGCCTCTCGGGCGGCAAGGACTCGTTCACGCTGTTGCATCTGCTACACCGCTTGCGCCAGCACAGCGGCTTTAAATTCGAGGTTTTCTCCTACACCCTGGACCAAGGTCAGCCGGGCTGGGACGACAGTCAGCTGCGCACGTGGTTGGAAGCGCGCAATTATCCATACGAAGTGGCGGCCAAAGACACCTACTCGGTGGTCGTGGACAAAGTTCCCGCAGGGAAGACCTATTGCTCACTGTGTTCGCGCCTGCGCCGTGGCACGATCTACGGTTACGCGGAGCGCCACGGCCATAGCAAAATTGCCCTGGGCCACCATCGTGACGATCTGATACAGAGCCTGTTGATGTCTATTTTATATAAGGGCGAAATCAGCTCCATGCCGCCCAAGCTGCTGACCGACGATAAACGCAACATCGTCATCCGTCCGCTGGCTTATTGCCAGGAAGCGGACATTGCCGAATATGCCGCGCAGCAAAGCTTCCCTATCATCCCCTGCAATCTATGCGGCTCACAGGAAAATCTGGCACGCAAACGCATCAAGCGCCTCATTGCCGACTTGGCCGGCGAGAACCCCAAGATCCCCAGCAACATGCTGCATGCCTTGCAGAGCGTGAATCCGAGCCAGTTGATGGACAAAGACTGGCGGGACTTTAAGAACCTCGAGGCGCAGCGCGTCACGTCCCCCATTGAAACCGGAGCGGACACTGCGCTGCCGTGGCGACAACAAGTCGGGGAATAGCGCCTACTTCATCACCAGGGCCTCGGCCAGCCCTATTTAAATAGGCGCTAAGACTTCAAGCCACATGCATTTGCCTTTAAGCTGTTACCTGATCGTCATCCTCGGCCAGACAGGAGCACGCGCTTGCCGCCACAACAAACCGATACGCAGTTCGTCGCCTGGTTTCGCCACTCCTCGCCCTACATCAACGCCTTCCGTGGTCGCACGTTCGTCATCACCTTCGGCGGCGAGGCGGTGGCGGACGAGTGCTTTCCCGGCTTGATCCACGATGTCGCATTGCTCAACAGTCTAGGCGTGAAGCTGGTGCTGGTGCATGGCGCGCGACCGCAAATCGAGCAGCGACTGCGCGAGCGCGGCGCCGAATTGCATTACGTCAACGGCCTGCGCGTCACCGACGCCACGGCGCTGGCCTGCGTGAAGGAGGCGGCGGGAACGGTGCGGGTGGAAATCGAGGCGTTACTCTCGATGGGCTTGGCGAATTCACCGATGGCAGGCGCCCGTTTGCGCGTCACCTCAGGTAATTTCGTCACCGCCAAACCGCTCGGTATCCGCGCCGGCGTCGATTATCAACACACCGGCGAAGTGCGGCGCGTGGATGCCGATGGCATCCGCCAACGCCTGGACGACGGCGCCATTGTACTCCTCTCGCCCTTGGGCTATTCACCCACCGGCGAAGTCTTCAATCTCACCGCGGCGGAAGTCGCGACCACCGCCGCCGCTGCCTTGCAGGCGGACAAACTCATCAGCTTGGTGGAACACAAAGGCATTATCGACGGGCGCCGCCGCTTGGTACACCAACTCACCTTGGCCGCCGCCGCTGGCTGGCTAAGTGAGGGTCGCCCCTTGGCCGAAGAAGTCGCCGCGCCACTATCCGGCGCTGTACAGGCCTGCCGTCAAGGCGTGCGCCGCGCCCACATTTTGGATCGACGCGTCGACGGCGCTTTGCTGCTGGAGTTATTCACCCGTGACGGCATCGGCACCATGATCACTTCCGACATTTATGAAGGCACGCGCCGCGCCACCATCGAGGACATCGGCGGCGTGCTCGAACTCATCCAACCGTTGGAAACCGCAGGCGTGCTGGTGGCGCGCTCGCGTGAGCGACTGGAAATTGAAATCGAGCATTTTACGCTGGTGGAACGCGACGGGACGATCATCGCCTGTGCCGCGCTCTACCCTTTCCCGGAAAAGAAGGCCGCCGAACTGGCCTGCTTGGCCGTGCATGCGGACTATCAACGCCTGGGATACGGCGCCGCATTGCTGGCGCACATGGAAAATGAAGCTAATTTACTGGGGCTGACGCGCCTGTTCGTACTCACCACGCGCACCGCGCATTGGTTTCTGGAGCGCGGCTATCGCGCCGGCACGCTCAAGGATTTGCCGGTGGCACGACGCCGGCTGTACAACTTCCAACGCAATTCGCGCGTCTACGCGAAAAAACTATGACTGCGGCTGGCCATGGCCCATAGCACACCCCTTGGGACAACCCTAAGTAAATGGGGCCGGGGTCATACCCCGGCCCGCCGGCCCTGGGTGAGGGCCTGTTGGGTAATCCCAGTATGGAATACCTGTTGATCCACGAACCTAGCCCCTTGTCACCCGCTCTCTTGGCGGTCCAAGAAAGCGCCGAGAGATGACTATTTCCGCGATCTTTCAGTTGGATACGTTAGGCTCAATCACCTCCAGGTTGATTTCGAGCTGGTGCCCTCCGGCACGTCCCACCCCGACCGGCTCCCGCCTCCGAGGCCTTCTAACCGATTAGCAACAGATACCGAATCTGTCAAGGACAGGCCCGTGCCACTCACTTGCCGGCGCGCACCAAGCTGCCCACACCCGCCGCTTCCAGGGCTTGCTCCAAACGGCGCCGCACCGCGGCGGGAGATTCCATGGCCAGCAGCTCAGTCAGCACGGCTTGCGCCTCGGCGTGGGCGACACTGCGTACCACCCACTTCACGCGCGGCAAGCTGGCTACGCTCATACTCAGGCTGTCCACGCCCATACCCAGCAGCGCGACTGTGGCCAACGGGTCACCCGCCATTTCCCCGCATACGCCCACCGGCTTTCCAACCCGATGCCCGGCTTGTACCACGTGCACCATGGCTTGCAGCACGGCCGGATGCAGCGCATCGTACAGCTCCGCCACGCGGCCGTTATTGCGATCCACCGCCAACAGATACTGGGTGAGGTCATTGCTGCCGATGGACAGGAAATCCACTCGCCTCGCGATGGCCTCGCTTTGATACACCGCCGCAGGCACTTCGATCATCACCCCCACCGGCGGCATCTCCACCGCCTCGCCCTCGGCCACGACCTCACGATGAGCACGGCGCACCAGGGCCAGCGCGTCATCCACTTCGCCCAGATGGCTGACCATAGGCAACAATAAGCGCAGGTTATTCAAGCCCGCGCTGGCACCGAGCATGGCTCGCAACTGCACCATGAAAATATCGGGATGATCGAGCGTAATACGGATACCGCGCCACCCGAGAAAGGGGTTTTCCTCTTCGATAGGGAAATAACCCAATGGCTTGTCGCCCCCCACGTCGAGAGTACGCAATACCACCGGGCGCGGTGCGAAGGTCTCCAGCACCTCGCGATAGATACGCCGCTGCTCCTGCTCGCCGGGAAAGCGGTCGCGAACCATAAAAGGAAATTCAGTGCGGTACAAACCGATACCCTCGGCGCCACTGCTCAACGAAGGACTGGCATCGGCGACCAGCCCGGTGTTGGCATACAGGGGCACGCGCACGCCGTCGGGCGTTTCGGCAGGCAAATCACGCAGTCCGGCCAGCCCGGCATTGAGTTCGGCCTCTTCTCGTGCCAGTCGCTGATACTCGGCGCGCACTGGGTCCGAGGGGCACAGATAGACCCGCCCCCGGTAACCATCGACGATCATTTCGCGGCCCTCGAGACGGCCGGTAGGCAAGTCTCCGGCGCCGACCACCGCCGGTACGCCCAGGGCGCGGGCCAGGATCGCCACATGCGAGGAACGTGAGCCACTCGCTGAGACGACCCCCGCTAAACGTTCGCGCGGCGCCTCCGCCAACATGGCGGCGGTGATTTCATCACCCACCAGCACGGCGCGCTCGGGATAAGGCGGCGGCTTGCGACGACCACTACTCTGCAGGCACATCAACACGCGTCGGCCTAAATCGCGGATATCCTCGGCCCGTTCGCGCAGATAGGCATCATCCATGTCCTCGAACACCTTGATGTGTTCGGCTACGGTTTCGCGCAACGCACCTGAGGCCCAGTTTCCGGCGCTGATGCGTTCCACGACCTTGTCCACCAAACTGCCGCTGGAAAGCATCAGCGAATAAGCATCGAACAAGGCCCGATCCTCGGCGCTCAAATGCATGACCAGCTTGTCACCCAGGTTCTGCATCTCGGCCTGCACGGTGCCCACGGCCGCCTTGAAGGCGACGATCTCGGCCTGCACGTCAGTAACGGTGCGGTCGGGAACGGCATCCAAATCGGCGGGCGGATACATCACCAGCGCGGTACCGATGGCGACCCCCGGCGCGCCGCCCAATCCATCCACGATGCCGCCGTCCACAATCGCCAGACCGGACTGTTCGGCAACCGGCATGCCGCCGCTGGCCTCGGCACTGGCTATGGCGCCGGCCAATTGAGCCGCCATGGTGACTAGAAAGGAAACCTCATCCTCAGCGAATTTGCGCTTGTCGCGCTGGCGCACCACGAGCACGCCCAGCACCTTGCGATGATGGATGATGGGCACGCCGACAAAGCCGTGATAAAACTCCTCGCCGGTCTCGGCCACGTAACGATATCGCGGATGATCGGGGGCATTGTCCAAATTGAGCGGCTCGGCGTTCTCGCCCACCACGCTCACCACCCCCTCACCCATGGCCAAACGCACCCGCCCTACCGCGGCGGGATTGAGGCCGTCAGTGGCCATCAGCACATGCTGGCGCTGGGTATAGTCACAGAGGTAAACGGAACAGACATCGGCCGCCATAGCCTGCTTGATGCGCTTAACGATGATGGTCGAGGCTTGCTCGAGATTCCGAGCGCCGGCGACTTCTTGGACGATGCGACGCAGAACGTCGAGCACTAGGCAGCTCCCCGGCTGTGGTGACTATTCCTGTCAGCGCACGCCCCGGCGCAATTGCGCCGGCGGCGTTTCAGCATCCTTGTCTTCGAGCAGTGGCGACAGCTCGCGCAGGGCACGTTGATACACGCGGCGCTTGAACGCCACCACATGACGCACCGGGTACCAATAGTTTACCCACCGCCAATGATCAAACTCCGGCTGGTCGGTCAAATCCAGGCAGACATGGTTCTCTTCGGCGTCCAGGCGCAGCAGGTACCACACTTGTTTTTGACCGATGCACACGGGACGGTCGTGGCGCCGCACCAAGCGATCCGGCAACCGGTAACGCAACCACCCGCGGGTGCTGCCCATCACCCGCACATGCTCGGGGAACAAACCCAGCTCCTCATTGAGCTCGCGGTACATAGCCTGTTCGGGGGTTTCGTCGCGGCGGATACCGCCTTGTGGGAATTGCCAAGCATCCTGACCGATCCGGCGCGCCCATAACAGGCGGCCCACCTCATTACTGAGGATGATGCCGACGTTGGGGCGATAGCCGTCCAGATCAATCACTTACGCTCACTCACCAGAGTATATAAGTCGACATTCTTCCATAACTTAGTGACATTCCGCAATGTTGCGCGCCCCTTCGAGGCCGATTGCACCTAGGAAAGCAGCCCTCGTTCAGCAAACGACAGGCTCTGCCCATCGCCGATCACGAGGTGGTCCAGCACCCGCACGTCGACCAGAGCCAGCGCCTCCTGGAGGCGCTGGGTGATGGACTCGTCCGCGCGACTGGGTTCGGCCACCCCGGAAGGATGGTTGTGGGCGAAAATCACGGCAGCGGCATTGAGAGTGAGGGCACGCTTGACGACTTCGCGCGGATGAACGCTGGCGCCATCGAGCGTGCCACGAAACATTTCTTCGTATACCAAGACACGATAACGGGTGTCGAGAAACAGGCAGGCGAACACTTCGTAGGGATAATCGCGCAAGCGGGCGGTGAGATAACGGCGCGTATCATCAGGACTGCTCAGGGCGTCGCCACGGGTGAGCGTCTCGAACAAATGACGCCGCCCCATTTCCAGCACGGCCTGCAACTGGGCGTATTTGGCCCGGCCCAGTCCTTTACTATCACAAAAGCGCCGGTGATCGGCTTCCAGCAAAGGGCGCAAGCCACCGTAGTGTGCCAACAGCTCGCGCGCTAAATCCACCGCGGTCTTGCCGGCCACACCGGTGCGCAGAAAGATTGCGAGCAGCTCGGCATCGGAGAGCGCATGCGGACCGCGTTGCATCAGTTTCTCGCGCGGGCGTTCTTCGACAGGCCAATTCGAAATGGACATGCAGCCTCCCTGTGCCGACTAGGACGTATCTGTTATGGTTGTGAGCCTTGTAGCGTATGAATGTAGCGTGCATGGCGAAGCGGGTAAACAAGCGGGTGGTGCTGGGCGTGAGCGGAGGGATTGCCGCCTATAAAAGCGCGGAGCTGGTGCGGCGCTTGCTCGAGATGGGCGCCGAGGTGCGGGTGGTGATGACCAAGGCCGCCACGCACTTCATCACACCGCTCACGCTACAGGCCCTGTCGGGCCATGCGGTGCACACCGATTTGATGGACCCCGCCCAGGAAAAGGCAATGGGACATATCGACTTGGCGCGCTGGGCGGATCTGGTGGTGATTGCGCCGGCCAGCGCCAATATGATGGCCCGCCTCGCCCATGGGCTGGCCGATGACTTGTTGAGCACGCTCTGCCTGGCCACTACCGCGCCGCTCCTCCTGGCGCCGGCCATGAATCGCGCCATGTGGGCCCATCCCGCCACCCAGGCCAATGCGCACCTGCTACGCGAACGCGGTGTGCGCCTGATCGGCCCGGCCACCGGCGAGCAAGCCTGCGGCGAAGTGGGGCCGGGACGCATGAGTGAAACCCCCGACATCGTCGCCGCGGTGGCGAGCCTGCCCGGCCCGCCCGACCTGCCCTCCATGGGACTACTGGCCGGCGTGTCGGTGCTGGTCACCGCCGGCCCCACACGTGAGGCCATCGACCCGGTGCGCTATCTGAGCAATCGCAGCTCAGGCAAGATGGGCTACGCGTTGGCCGCCGCGGCCGCCCACGCCGGCGCCCGGGTGACCTTGGTGAGCGGCCCCACGGCCCTGACAGCGCCACCGGGCGTGGAGCTGGTGCAAGTGGAAAGCGCCGCACAGATGCGCGACGCGGTATTGTTACACCCTTGTGATATCTTTATCGCCGCCGCGGCCGTGGCCGATTATGCACCGACCGCCGCCGTGCCCCATAAGCTGAAAAAACACGCCGCCGAACTGTCTTTGGTGCTGCATCGCACCCCCGATATCCTATCCGAGGTGACCCGCCTGGCGCGGCGCCCCTACACAATAGGATTTGCCGCTGAGACCGAGTCGCTGGAGAATAACGCCCGCGCCAAATTAGAGGCTAAAAATTTAGACATTATCGCCGCCAACCTTGTTGGCCCTGGTGTTGGCTTTGATAGTGACGATAATGCTCTCACGGTCTTGTGGCGTGACGGCCAAGCCGCGTTGCCGCGTATGCCCAAAACCGCCCTGGCCCAGGAACTCATACAACTGATAGTCGCCCGTTACCATGAAACGTATACAACTAAAGATTCTTGATCCGCGCTTGGGCAGCGAATTCCCACTGCCGCAGTACGCTACCGATGGCGCTGCCGGCATGGATTTGCGCGCCTGCCTCGATGAAGCGATCAATCTCGCACCGGGGGAAACCCGCCTGATCCCCACCGGAATCGCCTTGCACATGGCCGACCCGTCGCTGGCGGCGATGTTGCTGCCGCGCTCAGGCTTAGGGCATAAGCACGGCATCGTGCTCGGCAATTTGGTCGGCCTGATCGATTCCGATTACCAAGGCCAGGTGTTCGTGTCCTGTTGGAATCGCGGACGCGAACCCTTCCGGGTGGAGGTGGGTGAGCGCATCGCGCAAATGGTGTTCGTGCCGGTCGTGCAAGCGGCCTTCGACATCGTCGAGGACTTCGAGAATAGCCGCCGCGGCGCCGGCGGCTTCGGTCATTCCGGCCGGCACTGATTAAGCTCAATCACGGGGAAACGAAAATATGGAAGGCTTGGATCTCAGCACCCCCCTCGGCAATGACGAAAAGCCACCCCGATCCAGATCGCCGCGCTTCAGTCTCGCGCAATTGAGCGTGCTGGGGGTGAGCGCCGGTGGCATCGTGCTACTCGTGGCGGGCGCTCTCATTTATCAACTCTACGCCGGCACGGCGGAACGTTATCTGCAACAGCGTGTGCACGCCCTGGCCGGTGAAGTCACCTATCGCCTGGCCAGTCTGATGCAGGATTACGCAGCGGCGGTGCAAGTCGCCGCCAGCGATCCCCAAGTGGTGGCCGCGCTGGGTGGCGGCGACGGGGTTAACATTGCCAATGCCGAGTTGCGTTTACGCAAGCGCTTCAGCAACGCCTTGCGCGTGCAATTGCTGCGCCCCAACGCCGAAAACGCGGAGCTGGGCCGCTTCCCACAACTGGGCTTCGCCGATTTGGACATGGTGCGCGGCGCCGAACGCACCGGCAGCGGCGCGCCGGTCGAGGCTCATTTGTTCGGCACCGAGGAAGCGCACATCGACATCTTGCGCGCGGTGCGCGACGCCGAGGGCGGGCCGATCCTCGGCCATCTGTTGGTGAGCTACGGCGGAGATCTGCTGCGCCAGGCGTTGGAACAAGTCGCATTGGGCGCTGGCTTCGTACGCGTCCTGCAACGCAACGAAGGCGGCAATCCGCTGCTACTAGTGGAACGCGGCGATCGCGGCTTGATGAGTGGCGAACCGCGCGTAGTGACCTTGGCGGGCACACGCTGGCAATTGTCGTACTGGCCAACCGCGGCTGAGCAACAAATGATCTCGAAACGGGTGTGGACGATGGTGGCCGTGTTCATCGCCGCCTTCGGCTTGCTGGCGCTCATTGCCTATGCGATCCACCGCACTTTGTCGCGTTCAATCCAAAGCGACCTCGAAACAGTCATTGACTTGGTGCGCGACCTGCGCGCGGGCAAGCACGCACAATCCGAGTATTCCGTGCGCATCTCCGAGTTTCAGGGTACGGTGGATATGCTGAGCGCCATGAGCCACTTGCCTGCGGCCACGGAGTTGGATACCCCTTACCTGGCAAGAACCTCGCCGCTGAGCGCCGCGCCGGCAGCCCCCAATCCCGGCCTATTTTTGTTGGAGCGCGGCGAACAGGAGCAATCAGCGCAAGACCACGTCGTCACACCACTGCAGACTGTTCCCGCCTCCATCTTCCGCGCCTATGACATCCGTGGCGTGGTAGGTGACACACTCACCGCCGACATAGTCAGAGCCATAGGCCGTGCGCTCGGCACCGAGGCTTATACGCGCGGCCAACAAAGCATCGTCATCGCCCGTGACGGCCGCCATTCCGGTCCCGATTTCATCACCGCACTGAGCGAAGGCCTGCGCGCCGCGGGGCGCGATGTGATCGACATCGGCTGCGTACCCACCCCGTTGCTGTACTTCGCCACGCACTATTTGAACACTGGCTCAGGCGTGATGGTCACCGGCAGCCACAACCCTTCGGAATACAACGGACTCAAGATGGTGCTCAAAGGCGATACCCTGGCCGAGGACGATATACAGCAACTGCGCAGCCGCATTGAGGTGGGCGATTTCGCGAGCGGCTCGGGCGGCTTGCAGAACCAGGACTTGGTGCACGATTACGTCGGCAGCATCGTCGCGGATATCCACTTGGCCCGGCCGCTGAAAGTGGTGATCGATTGCGGTAACGGCGTGGCCGGTGCTGTGGCGCCGCAGCTGTTTCGCGCCTTGGGCTGCGAGGTGGTGGAGCTTTTTTGTGAAGTGGACGGCAGCTTCCCCAACCATCACCCCGATCCCAGTCAACCGGAGAATCTTCAAGACTTGATCCACATCGTCGCCAAACATCGTGCCGATTTGGGCCTGGCCTTCGACGGTGATGGCGATCGCGTCGCCCTGGTGGACGACGACGGTCACATCATCTGGCCGGATCGCCAAATGATGCTCTATTCCCGCGACGTGCTGTCGCGCAACCCCGGCGCGCAGATCATATTCGATGTCAAATGCAGCCGCCATCTGGCCACTTGGATCACCAAGCACGGCGGTCAGCCGCTGATGTGGAAGACCGGGCATTCGCTGATCAAACGCAAAATGAAGGAAACCGGCGCGCTCCTGGCCGGTGAGATGAGCGGCCACATCTTCTTCAAGGAACGCTGGTTCGGTTTCGACGACGGCCTCTACACCGCGGCGCGGTTGTTGGAGATCGTCGCCGCGGAGCCGCGCCCGGTGCACGAAATCTTTGCTGAATTACCCGACGGGGTGAACACACCGGAGCTGCGCATCGGCCTGCAAGAAGGCCAACAGGGGCCATTCATGGAGCGCCTGCTGAGTCTGGCTCAATTCAAAGGCGCCGTGCTCACCACCATCGACGGGCTGCGCGCCGACTTCGAGGACGGCTGGGGATTGGTTCGCGCCTCCAATACCACTCCCTCCCTGATACTGCGCTTCGAAGCCAACACCGAAGCGGCACTGCAACGCATCCAGGGTGAGTTCCGCACGCTGCTGCAGCGGGTCGATGACAAGCTGGCCGTGCCGTTCTAAGCGGCTGCTCAAGATCCAAGCCCGGCAATATGCAGCGCGGGACAAGAATCGCCGAACAGCGCGGCGCCCACGTAGTCTGTGAGCGTCTCAAGGCCGCTGTTAACACCGCGATACGCACTCTAGCGAGATCTTGAACAAGCGCTGTGGCTGCGAGAAGGCTGCGACAGTGCTCCCCTCCTTGGGTAGAATAGCGTCTCCACGACAGTTAGCTTCGAGGTTACGCGCCCCATGACTCTCACCGCCACATCCGCCATGAACGTGGCCCGCGTTCTTACCGAGGCACTGCCCTACATCCGGCGCTTCAAGGGTAAGACCATCGTCATCAAATACGGTGGCAACGCCATGGTGGACGCACAACTCAAGAGCGGCTTCGCCCGCGACGTGGTATTGATGAAACTGGTGGGCATCAACCCCGTGGTGGTGCATGGCGGCGGCCCGCAAATTGGCCAACTCCTGAGCCGCATCGGTAAGCAAAGCGAATTCGTGCAAGGGATGCGAGTTACGGACGCCGAGACCATGGACGTGGTGGAAATGGTGTTGGGCGGCTTGGTGAATAAAGAGATCGTCAATCTCATCAACCGTCACGGCGGCGCCGCCGTGGGCCTCACCGGCAAGGACGGCGATTTGATCCGCGCCCGCAAGCTCACCATGATGCGCAACGCTCCCGAACTCAACGAGCCGGAAATCATCGACCTCGGCCACGTCGGCGAAGTGGCCAGCATAGACCCCGGCGTGGTGGACATGCTGGTACATAGCAACTTTATCCCTGTCATCGCCCCCATCGGGGTGGGTGAAGACGGCCGTTCCTACAACATCAATGCCGATTTGGTGGCGGGCAAGATCGCCGAAGTGCTCAAGGCAGAGAAATTGATGCTACTCACCAACATCAATGGTGTGCTGGACAAGACCGGCCAGGTACTCTCGGGGCTAACCGTACGTCAAGTCGAGGAATTAATCGCCGATGGCATCATATACGGCGGCATGCTGCCCAAGATCCGCTGCGCTCTGGAAGCGGTGCAGGGCGGAGTGCGGGCCGCCCATATCGTCGACGGGCGCGTGGAACACGCCGTGTTGCTGGAGTTGTTTACCGACGAGGGTGTCGGCACCTTGATCCGTCGCTAGGGGCGCGCCAGCGCCTCTCTTTCCTGCGCTTCCAGCTCGGCCTTGAGTGCATTATAGCGCACGATATCGGCGGCAAATTTCGCGCGCACGTCTTTTTGTTGCGTCCGCTGCGATCGAATGAAACCGCGCTCGCGCTCGATTTGCGCCTGCAAACCGAGGGTGTCGAAACGCACGTCGTCAGGCACGGATTGACCTTGGCGTTCCATACTCGCAGCATTGGAGGTCAACGCGTCCAATTCCTTTTGCATGGTTTCGATCTTGTGCTGGGAGACGTTGATCAACCCCTCAATGGTAGCGATGCGTCGATCGCGAGTCGCTTCTAAGTCCTCCACCTTGGCGAAGGTGTCGAGCAAAATCCGATCGTAGATAGCCTCTTGCCGCGCGATACGTTCCACCTCGGCGCGCATTGCAGCCAAGCGCTTTTCCTCAGCAAACTGCTCCGCCGTCTTGGCTTTCTCCACCCGATCCAAGGTCACGCCCTGCTTGTTGATAACCGAATGGGCCTTGTCTACATGTTGGGGGGGGATTTGATCGCTGTAATACACGCGGCCACGCTCGTCCACCCAGCGATAGGTCTGCGCCTGCGCCGTCGTGATCGCGAACATCACCGCCAACAAGGCGGCAGTGGCAATCCTGAAATCAATTAATTTTACATAAACCTTCATGGGCGCTCGCCACTGCTCCATTGCGTCGTTGCCCCCTCTGGGGGATGATACACCGGCTTTTTGTGTATACGGGCATACCAACCGTTGAATTGGTCCGAACAACTACTCCTGTTCATCATTTCCCTCGTCGCTAATCTGTTTTCCGCCTTCGCGGGCGGCGGCGCCGGCTTGATACAACTGCCGGCCCTGATCTTACTGGGCCTGCCATTCGGGATCGCCTTGGCGACCCATAAAGTCGCCAGTGTTGCATTAGGTATCGGCGCAACCGCCCGCCACTTAAGAGAACGCACCCTAGAAGCGAGCCTTGCGCTGTTCATCCTCGCCTGCGGCCTGCCGGGCGTGGTGCTGGGCGCCAGCCTCATCCTGAACGTGCCGGACGACGCGGCGCGTATCGCCCTAGGTATATTGACCATCGGCCTGGGCGTTTATTCCTCTCTACGGCCCCATCTGGGCCTACACCATGCGCCGCGCCATCGCGACCGGCTCGGCCACGTACTGGGCGGCGCAGTGCTGTTCATTATAGGGATACTCAACGGATCGCTCACCTCCGGCACGGGCTTATTCGTAACATTGTGGCTGGTGCACTGGTTCGGCCTCGATTACAAACGCGCGGTGGCCTATACCTTGGTACTGGTCGGCTTGTTCTGGAACGGTGCGGGGGCCGTGACCTTGGGCCTGCTCGGCGAAATACGCTGGAGCTGGTTGCCGGCCCTGTTTGCCGGCTCGCTCTTGGGTGGCTATCTGGGCGCCCACTACGCCATCGCCAAGGGTAACCGCTGGATCAAGCGCGGCTACGAAATCATCACCATACTGGTGGGCCTCAGCCTGTTGTGGGCGTGACGCCATAGTGCTCGCGATAGACGCGTATGCGAGCTAGCACGCCGCTCATATCTGCATCCTGATGCAAATAACTCAGCACATCATCCAGACACACAATGCTCACCACGGGGATGCCGTGGCGCTGTGCCACCTCCTGCACGGCCGATAATTCACCGTGGCTGCGCTCCTGACGATCCAAGGCAATGGCCACGCCGGCCGGTTCAGCGCCGGCGGCACGGATGATCTGCACTGACTCGCCCACCGAGGTGCCGGCGGAAATCACGTCGTCTATGATGAGCACCCGGCCTTGCAGCGGCGCACCCACCGTCAAACCGCCCTCGCCGTGATCCTTGGCTTCCTTGCGGTTGAAGGCATAGGGCACGTCCTTACCGTGATGATCGGCCAGCGCCACCGAGGTAGTCACCGCCAACGGAATGCCTTTATAGGCCGGACCAAACAGCATGTCATAGTGCACGGCACTACTTTCTATGGCCGCGGCGTAATAGCGCCCCAGCTGAGCGATACTGGCCCCGCTGTTGAACAGCCCAGTGTTAAAGAAATATGGGCTACGGCGTCCCGATTTCAGCGTAAATTCGCCGAACCGCAACACCTGATAGGCGATAGCGAATGCAATGAAGTCGCGCTGATAAGTAAGCATATAGGTAACATCCACGGTAGTGATGCAACTTATTGTAACGTCACCGGCGAGGCAGGCAACCGCAGGTCATGATTTTGTTACACTTGCCGCTTTGTGCGCGGGACAGACTCAATGAAAATCATCACCATCAACGTCAACGGCATCCGCTCGGCCGCCAAAAAGGGCCTGCTCGACTGGCTGGGCGAACAAGGTGCCGACGTAATCTGCCTGCAGGAAACCAAAGCACAGGAACATCAGCTGGCCGAGGAAATCATCCGTCCGCACGGCTATTATAGTTACTTTCATGACGCACAGAAGAAAGGCTACAGCGGCGTGGCCGTCTACTCGCGACGCGAGCCCGATCGCGTGCGGGTCGGCCTGGGTTGGCCGGACATCGACGCTGAAGGGCGCTACATACAGGTTGACTTCGACAATCTCAGCGTCGCCTCCCTATACCTGCCCTCGGGCTCGAGCGGCGAACATCGCCAAGCGGTGAAATTCGATTTCATGGCGCGCTACCTGCCCGTGCTGCAGAAACTACGGCGCAGCCGGCGCGATTACATCCTGTGCGGGGATTGGAATATCGCCCATAAAGCCATCGATTTGAAGAACTGGCGGGGCAATCAAAAGAATTCTGGATTCCTGCCCGAAGAACGCGCCTGGTTCGATCAAGTCTTCGAGGATATCGGCTGGATCGATGCCTTTCGCGTGGTCAATCAAGCAGCCGATCAATACACCTGGTGGTCCAACCGAGGCCAAGCATGGGCCAAGAATGTGGGATGGCGTATTGACTATCAGGTGGTGAGTCCGCGCCTCAAGGACAGGATCGTGTCGGCGGACATCTACAAAACACAACGTTTCTCCGATCACGCGCCCTTGATTATGGAATACGATGGTGAACTATAGACTGACGCTCGCCTTACATCGCGGCACGTGACGCCGACCCCGCATCGATCCCGGTATCCTTATCGCCAGCATCTGTGGAGGCGGCCTGACCCTGCAGCATGGCTTCGGCGGGAATAGGAACACAAAGTCGTTCTTTGATTTTACTGAGCGTCACAAGCTCGCGCTCCAGCAATCCACAGCGCCTTTCCAATTCACGGGTCTTGGCATCCAAAGAATCTCGGGACTCATTGATCTTACACAGCGTTTCCAGATACTGATCGAGCATCTGCTTGTTTTCACTGACCTGCTTGACCAGCGGCACCATGGTGCTCTTCAGCCAAGCATCGGCCTCTTTATTGGCTTTCATATACAAATGACGCACATGACTGGCCAGCGAGATGAAGAATTTCTTCACCACGAAATGTTGCTCGGTCATGGTGGTGATGGGGCTGTCGCGAAACGCCTCGGCCTCTTCGTACAGACGCTCCAGTTCGATACGATACTTCTTCAGAGAGAAACCCTTTAGATCCTCCATGGGCAGTCCGTGCTCCTCGTGGAATTTGCGATAAATCGCTTGCACCACGTTAGCGGTTTGCTCAGCCTGGGTGGCCACGTGCTGCATACTGTCACGCGCCCCATCGAAGAAAGTTTTCATACCGTTTTTTAGACCAGCGGTAGTCCAACTGCCTTCCATGTTACGACGGGTTCTATTCACCAAGTCGTCCACGGCCTGGATGCTCAGCGCATCAAGCATAGACTTGGAGTGCTGAGCAATGACGCGGCGGCTGGCCTGGAAACTTTCCATGTTTTTGTTGTAGGCCGCTTGGCGTTCCCGGGTTTTCTTCATCATACCGGTGATCACGTCGGCATTGCGCCCACTCAGGGAGCGCAGCTCCCCGAGTTGCTGGCGAGAGCTGTCCAAGCGTTGAGCCACCATTTGTCGGGTGGCTTTCAACATTTGATTGATGGAACCGACGATAGTATCCCGCACTATGGTTTGTTTGGCGGGCAGAATTTCATCCGCAAGGTAGCCTTCCAAGTCCAACAGACGGCTACGCGTCAACAGATCCTTGTCATCACGGATTTTTGCTACCAGCGCTTTTTGCGCTGACACAGGGAACACGTTATTTGGGTCGATGCTGAGCAGCTTGGCGGTTTCCTCGCACTGATGCTGCACTGTCGCCTCGATCTCGGCGGGATTCTTAATCTCATCCCACAGCGTGTCGATTTTATTTAAGGCCGCCACCAGCCCTTTGTTGTTCTCGCTGCTGTGAAAGGATTTGATATGGTATTGCCACATATCCAAATCACTGCGTGTCACGCCTGTATCGGCGGCCAGGATGAACAACACGGCATGCGCATTGGGTAACATGCTCAAGGTCAGTTCCGGTTCACTGCCCAGGGCGTTGAGCCCCGGCGTATCAAGTATGGTCAAACCTTGCTGTAGCAAAGGATGTGGAAAGCTGATCAGCGCATGGCGCCACATAGGGATATCGACGTGGCTGGGAGCCTTGCCGTTCTTAGACAAGTGACCGTGCATCTCATCATTGTAAAGGCCGAGTTTGGTGGCATCGTCAATACTGACCCGCTTGACCTTGACGACCTCGCGCAGCGCCTCGGCCATCTGGTCGGGCGAGTTCACGTCCAGCGGAATACTGCTCCAACGTTCTGGTTGGTCTTTCAGATCGGCGATG
The DNA here is from genome assembly GCA_945787555.1 of uncultured Chromatiaceae bacterium. GTDB lineage: Bacteria > Pseudomonadota > Gammaproteobacteria > DRLM01 > DRLM01 > CALZJG01. The sequence goes on from CALZJG010000082.1 coordinate 33,723, forward strand.
CTCAGTTCCTCGAGACGGGTTTCAATGGGCAGCAAGCGAATGTAGGCCTCGTCGGCCTGCTGATCGTAGAACAGCTCGGTGGGGCACATGGTCGTGCGACCGGCCTCCGAGGGCAGCAGGCGACGCTGATAATCCGAAAAAAATATGGCGTTAATGAGCTCAGTCTTACCGCGCGAGAACTCGGCCACGAAGGCGATCACCAGGCGATCGCTGCGCAGATTGTCTTGCGCGTCGTGAATACGCAGATCCACTTCGGGCGAGCCCATGCGGCGCTCATCAAGCCACTTCCTGTATTCCTGGATGGCCTGCACGACTTCCGCTTTCCAGAGGTCGTAGGCACGCATCTGGTCCCGGAAATGATCCTGATTGTTGCCTTCGCTATCCACCCGTGAGAGCATGTTTGTCTTCTCCCAAGACGACACCGTGGGTTCTAGTCCCTACCGGAATATCGGTCGTTTCCTATCAGCCTTTAGCTGTGCATGCTTCCGTGCCGAGAGAACTCCGCTCGGAAACGCCGGGTATCGTGGCAGTGTGTCAACCTACTTCCGCCAGGACACCGAGACTGCATGCGCAGTCCGTAGTCAGGGTTAGCGGCCTGTCCGCGGAGAAATGTAGGGGGGCAATGCGCGAGGCGCGACAATACGCAATATCTTCTCCCTGCCGGCGGCGCCTTTTATCAAGGTAACTCGTGATTTGGGCACGGAAAATATATCGGAGAAAAGGCCGACGAGATGGGCATTTGCCTTGCCATCCACCGGTGGAGCGGTAAGTCGCACCTTGAGGCTGTCGCCGTGCGAGCCCGCTACTTCATCTTTGCTGGCGCGCGGCTGGACGCGCACTTTGAGCAGCAAGTTCTCGCCCTCCCAGCGATACCAGCGGGCGATGCCCACACTCAGCTCAGGCTACGACCGAAGTCGGCAAGCGGCGCTACGATAAGCAATTTCAGCAGCTGAAAAAACAACAGCACTACGATGGGCGATAGATCGATCCCCGAGATGGCCGGCATTACGCGCCGCGCCGGCGCCAATACCGGCTCGGTGAGTTGGTGCAATAAGGCCGTCATGGGGTTGTAATTGCCGGGCGCCAACCAACTCAGGATGACTTGAATCAAAATCATGACGACATAGACATTGAGCGTGAGATTGATGAGCTCCGCTAGCGCACCGACGAACAGCCCACCCGGTGCCGCAGCGCGGCCCAGGGTGGTGTTTACCAAGAATACTTCTAACATCTGCAAGGCGACGAGCAGCAGCACCGAGGCCAGATCGATACCGCCCCAACCGGGAATGATACGGCGCAGCGGCTTGAGCGGTGGGTTGGTGACCTTGACCAAAAATTGAGACAGAGGATTGTAGAAATCAGCGCCCGCCCACTGTAATAAAAAGCGCAACAAGACGGCCAAGATATACAGCCCGAACAACGCGTTTATGACCAACACCCCCGAAGCGGTGAAATACTGATTGTCCATCAAGCCTCCCCGAACATCTTGGCCAATTCCTCGGAACGTTGCCGCGCCGCCGCCAGCGCGCGATCGAATAGCGCTTGCACATCGCCGTCCTGTAACACCTTGATTCCCTGCTCTGTGGTGCCACCGGGGGAAGTCACGCGACGCCCCAAGTCAGCGACACCCTCGGTGCTTTCCAAGGCCATTTTCGCCGCGCCGTAAGCGGTCTGCAGAGTCAATAAGCGGGCCGTGTCTTGGTCCAGGCCCAAACGACGGCCAGCGTTTTCCAAGGCCTCCATCACCAAGAAGAAATAGGCCGGCCCGCTGCCCGAGAGCGCGGTCACCGCGTCCATGAGCGCTTCATTGTCTAACCACAGTGTCACGCCCACCGCGCGTAAAATGGATTCGGCCAAGTCTTTTTGATCTGCCGTAACATACGCGTTGGCATACAAGGCGGTGGCGCCGGCGCGGACCAAGGCGGGCGTATTGGGCATGGTACGTACGATGGCCACCTCTGCACCCGCCCAGCGTCGCAAATCAGCCTCGCGTATCCCAGCGGCCACGGAAATCAGCAGCGGGCCTCTGCGGCGGAGGGCGGCGGCACAATCAAGCATGACGTCCTTGGCAATTTGCGGCTTCACCGCCAGCACGACCACATCAGCTTGCTCGATTGCCTCGCCGTTGGACGTGGTGATATGCACGCCGAAATGATCGCGATGCTTTTGCAGGGTGTCGGTGCTGGGATCCGCGACCCACAATCGTTGCGGGTCGCAACCATCAGCGACGAGCCCCCCGATCAGGCTGCGGCCCATGTTGCCGCCACCGATGAATGCTATGTTGCTGTCTTTCATGGCAGTTGCCCTGTTCAATTTCACGCGGAGTATCGGCGAAGGTTATCACAGTTACCGCGATGCGGCGGAGCATCGCTAGCCGGGGCGCGCACCGAATAGGGCGCTACCGACACGCACCATGGTCGCGCCCTCGGCGATAGCCGCCTCCAAATCACCCGACATGCCCATCGACAGCGTATCTAAGACCAAACCGCGTTCGTGCAATTCATCGCGAGCCTCGCGCAACAAACGAAAATAATCTCGCTGAGTGAGGAGGTCGTCACTCACTGGCGGCAGCGCCATGAGACCGCGCAACTCAAGATGAGGCAAGTTGGCAATGATGTCCGCCAAGGCGGGTAGGTCGCGCAATGATACGCCTGCTTTTTGTGCTTCTTCGCCCACGTTCACTTGGATGCAAACATTGAGCGGCGGCAGTGTGGCGGGGCGTTGGTCACTCAAACGACGGGCGCTTTTCTCGCGATCTACGCCATGCACCCAGGCAAACCGCTCGGCGATGGGGCGGGTTTTGTTGCCTTGCACCACGCCGGTGTAATGCCATTCGATGTCCAAGGCGGCGAGCGCGGCGAGCTTGGGCAGCGCCTCTTGCAGATAGCTTTCACCGAAACGCGCCTGCCCCGCCGCATAGACTTGGGCGATCGCCGCGACGGGATGTCCCTTGCTCACGGCCAGCAAAGAGACCGAGTGCGGGACACGGCCATAGTGACGCTCGGCGGCGGCGATGCGCCCGCGCACAGCGGCGAGTCGTTCGGCAAGAGTACGCATAGAATAAAGTTGCCCGATGTGCGGCGAGAAGCTAAGTTTAGCGCATTGTATCGGGCCAGGGATGGCGCGTGGCGTGAACATCAAGAACTCATGCCGGCGGCCGCTATGGGTCCATGATGGTAGTGTCGGTACGCCGGCACGCAGTTTCGAGAGTTAGGAGAACAAAATGGACATCGCCGAGTTGCTCGCTTTCAGCGTCAAGAATGCCGCATCCGATTTGCACTTATCCGCCGGACTGCCACCCATGATCCGTGTCGACGGCGACGTGCGCCGCATCAACGTGCCACCGCTGGATAACAAGCAGGTGCACTCGATGATCTACGACATCATGAACGACAAGCAGCGCAAGGATTTCGAGGAATTCTTAGAAACCGACTTCTCGTTCGAGATCCCCGGCCTGGCGCGCTTTCGCGTCAACGCCTTCAATCAAAATCGCGGCGTAGGCGCCGTGTTCCGTACCATTCCCTCCAACATTCTAAGCCTAGAGGAACTGGGCTGCCCGGAAGTGTTCAAGGAGATCTCCGATCAACCGCGCGGCTTGGTGTGCGTCACCGGCCCCACCGGCTCGGGCAAATCTACCACGCTGGCGGCAATGATCGACTATGTGAACAATAACGAATTCGGTCACATCCTCACTATCGAGGACCCCATCGAGTTCGTGCACACCAGTAAGAAATGCCTGATCAACCAACGCGAGGTGCACCGCGACACGCTCGGCTTCAACGAATCGTTACGCTCGGCCCTGCGCGAAGACCCCGACATTATCCTGGTGGGTGAAATGCGTGACCCCGAGACCATCCGTCTCGCCCTCACCGCCGCCGAGACCGGTCACTTGGTGTTCGGCACCCTGCATACCAGTTCGGCGGCCAAAACCATAGACCGTATCGTGGACGTATTCCCCGCCGCGGAAAAGGAAATGGTGCGTTCGATGTTATCGGAGTCACTGCGCGCGGTCATTTCGCAAACACTGCTCAAGAAAACGGGCGGCGGCCGCGTAGCGGCGCATGAAATCATGGTCGGTACCCCCGCCATCCGTAATCTAATCCGCGAAGCGAAGATCCCGCAGATGTATTCCGCCATCCAAACCGGCCAGCAATACGGCATGCAAACCCTGGATCAATGTCTGTTGGATTTAGTACGCCGGGGCGTGGTGACCAAACAAAACGCGGCCGCCTATGCGGCCAATAAAGATTCCTTCAACTAAGACAGTGTCTTCGACTTGCGCCCCTCTCCCGCAAGCGGGGAGAGCGGAGCGAGGGGGGCGCAGCCGTTGGGGTGAAGGTGTAGACCGAAGCTGCTACACCACACGCTTGCAGAATATAGTCAAGACAAACGACTTTCAGATTACTCAACCCACCCTCGCCCTTTCGCAATATATACACAGAACAAAACAATTCTGCGCTAACCGCGAAGTCTATTTAGACCTGCCTCGCCGCCGGCAACCACACCTCACCACTCGGACCACGCGCACGACGCAACGCGCAACCGTAGAGCCGGGATAAATTCTCTTCCGTCACCACTAGCTCGCTCGGCCCGGCCAACGTTTCACCCTCGCCGAACAACAATAGCGCGTGATCGCATTGTTGCAACGCATTGATCAAGTCATGCGTCACCATCACCAGCGCTTTACCTTGGCGCTGCGCCAGTTCGGTGAACAGCGCCAGGGTCTGCAACTGATGACGTAAGTCGAGATGATTGGTGGGCTCGTCCAACAGCATCAGCCGCGGGTCTTGCACCAACAACGCGGCGATAGCTAGGCGGCGGCGTTCACCGCCCGACAAGGTCGACACCGTGCGCTGCGCCAACTCCCCGATATCCACCGTGGCCAGCGCCGCGCGCGCGCACGCGGCATCGGCACTGCTTTCCCACTCCCAGCGCCCAAGATAGGGATGACGACCGATGAGCGCGGTATCCAGCACCGTGCTGGAAAAAGGGTCCTCGTAATGTTGCAGCAGCAGACCGCGCCAGCGCGCCAATAGGCGCGGCGGCCAGTGCTCGAGCGCTTGCTCGCCTAGCTGGATAGCGCCGGCCGCCGCTGCGCGTAAGCCGGCCAAGGTATGCAGCAAGGTGGTTTTCCCCACACCGTTGGGGCCCAGCACCGCCCAGCGCTGCCCCGCCCGTACCTGCAAAGACAAATCCCGACACACGCATTTACCGGCGATGGTGACGGTGAGCCGCTCGACGCGCAGCATCTCAGCGTGCTCCGCGCCGGTTGAGCAAATAGAGGAACACCGGCACGCCGACCAGGGCCGTGATGACACCCACTGGCAATTGCTGCGGCGCCAGTACCGTGCGTGCCAGGGTATCCGCCAGGGTCAACAAGCTCCCCCCCAACAAGGCCGCCGCCGGCAGCAGGAGGCGATGATCGCCCCCCGCCACCAGCCGTATCAAGTGCGGCACGATCAGCCCGACAAAACCGACGCTCCCGGCGGTGGTGACGGCGACGGCGGTGAGCAACGAGGCCAGCACGTAGAGACCACCGTGCAGCGGCGCCACCGCCACGCCCAAAGCCGAAGCCTGCAATTCTCCGCGCGCCAACACATTGAGATCGCGCGCCAAGGCCATGCCGATCGCCAATCCCAGCGTCACCGCCAGCAACGCCGGCAAAGGATGTTGCGCATAGGCGAAATCACCCATCAACCAGAACAACATGCCACGCAGGGTGCTGTCCGGTGACAAGGCCAAAATCAAGCTGATGAGCGCCCCCCACCCCGCGGCAACCACCACGCCGGTAAGCAGCAGGCGAGTGGTGGTCCAGCTGCCGGCACCGCGCGCCAAGGCGAAAACCAACAACATGCTCAGCAGCGACCCGGCGAACGCCGCCCCGGTGAGCCACAGTCCGCTCAGCCCCACCAGCAACGCCAATAGCGCCGCCGCCGCGCCACCACCGGAGACACCGAGGATATAAGGATCGGCGAGTGGATTGCGCAGCAGCGCCTGCATCAAGGCGCCGGCAATGGCCAGCGCCCCCCCCACGGCGAACGCGCTGAGCGCGCGCGGCAGACGCACGTCCCACAACAGCGTGTGGGCCAGGTCATCGCCTGAACCGATCAGGGCGCGCCCCAGGGCGGCGGCATCGAGCGGCACGCTGCCATACACCAACGCTGCCGCGAGACTCACCAGCGCGAGCAAGAGATGGGCGGCCAAGAGCGGCAGGGGGCGGATCATCGCAAACTGATAATGGGCCAACCCTTCATCGCGGCGTGACTACGCAGCGTGTCATCGGGGTCCACGGCGACGGGATTAGGAACCAGTTCCAACAACGGTAAGTCGTTGTGTGAATCGCTGTAGAACCAGCTTCCGGCCAGGTTATGGCCGCTAGCGGCCAACCATGCCTGGAGCCGCACAACCTTGCCCTCGCGAAAACATGGCGTACCGGCGACTTGGCCCGTATAGCGGCCCTCGCTCAGCTCGGGATCGGTGGCCAATAAGTGCTCGACGCCCAGGGCGTGGGCGATCGGTTCGGTGACGAAGCGGTTGGTGGCGGTGATGATCAACAAGGTGTGCCCCGCGCGGCGGTGCTCATCCAGCAATGCCGTCGCCGCCGGCAACATGAGGGGGGCGATCTTCTCCGCCATGAATCGTTCGCGCCAGACGTTTAACTGCGCCAGCGGATGCTCTGCCAACGGCCGCAGCGAAAACGCCAGGAATTCGTATATATCCAGCGTCCCGGCCTTGTACTCGTCGTAGTAGCGCTGATTCTCGCGCTCGTAATGGGCGCCGTCCACCAAACCCTGCGCCACCAGGAAGCGGCCCCACAGATAGTCGCTGTCACCGCCCAGCAGAGTGTTGTCGAGATCGAATATAGCCAAAGACACGCTGTAGTTTCCCCGCTGCGCAAAAAGCGACAAGGATAGTGCTCGGGAGGCTAAAGGTAAATCGCGCGACAGCCTCTCCGGGAACGGATATCACCAATTTTAGGGGTCGCCCACCTGCCTCACCGGCCATACAGCAATGCCCCCACCCTGCCTGGCTTGCAATCACCGCCCCGGACTGGTATAAATTCGCGCTTTGCCGCGCTCAGTCTGCGGCCCCGCTTTCTTTGGAGGTTACTATCATGGCCAAAGTGTGCCAGGTGACGGGCAAGCGCCCGCGCACGGGGAACAACGTTTCCCATGCCAATAACAGAACCAGGCGCCGTTTCCTGCCCAATCTTCATAACCATCGCTTCTGGGTAGAGAGCGAGAATCGCTGGGTGCGGTTGCGCCTTTCCACCAAGGCCATGCGCATCATCGACAAGCAAGGCATCGACACCGTGTTGGCCGACATGCGCGCGCGCGGCGAGAAAGTTTAAGGAGTCATCATGCGCGAGAAAATCAAACTCGTTTCCAGCGCCGGCACCGGCCATTTCTACACCACCATGAAAAGTAAGCGTAACACGCCGGACAAGCTGGAACGCAAAAAATACGATCCCGTCGTGCGTAAGCACGTGTCGTACAAAGAAGCCAAGATCAAATAGAGATCGCCGCTTCGATCAGCCCAATAAAGAACCCGCCTGAGGCGGGTTTTTTATTGGGTGGAATTCCCCTGAGAGTGCTTATGATATAGCTAGCCAAACGACATGAGGCCCCGCGTTGCGCGTAGGCCTCATGGTGGTGCTCGACCTCACCATCAAGCCGTTGTCGGCTGCAAGGAATAACAGCGCAAAGTGCGGGCGAAGTCTTGCAGCACCTTGATGCCGGTGGCCTCCGCTTGTTTGCACCACTCTTGCAACTGATGCAGCAAGGCATCTTGGGAAGCGCTGGAACGCGCCCAGATCTGCTGCAAGCGTTGACGCTGTTCGTAGACCGTCTTCAATTTCTGGCTGCGCCTCAAAGCCGCCTCCAGGCGCGTCTTGGCCTCCTCGTCCATGAGCGATTCCTCGCGCACCAAAGCGCGGCGGGCACGCTTGAACAGGCCACGGCACGACTCGTCGGCCTTGTGCAGCTCATCGCCCAACACCGGCATGATCACGTCCTTGGCGTAGTGCGCCAACACATGAAAGCGGTTGGTGATGATGGCGCGCACCGTTTCTATATCCGCGGTGTGCTTGGCGGGATCGATGACCGGAACCGGCGCCACTTTGCGCACCTTGGCCAAGCCCATGGATTGTAGGATACAGATGTACATCCAGCCGATATCGAACTCCCAGGACTTCGAAGACAGCTTGGCCGAGCTGGGGAAGGCGTGATGATTATTATGCAATTCCTCACCACCGATGATGATGCCCCAAGGCAGCACATTGGTCGCGGCATCCGGGCTCTCGTAGCTGCGATATCCCCAGTAATGACCGATGCCGTTGATAACCCCGGCAGCAAAGAGCGGAATCCAGATCATTTGCACCGCCCAGATGGTGAGACCGATGGGCCCGAAGAGCAGCACGTTCAATACCAACTGCAGGACGATGCCGGTGCGGCTGCTACCCGTGTATACCTGCCGCTCCAGCCAATCGTCAGGTGTGCCGTGACCGTACTTTTCCAGCGTCTCCTTGTTCTTAGCCTCGGCGCGATAGAGTTCCGCGCCTTCCAACAACACCTTGCGCAAACCTAGCACTTGCGGACTGTGGGGGTCCTCCTCCGTCTCACACTTGGCATGGTGCTTACGGTGAATGGCGGTCCATGCTTTGGTGATCATACCGGTGGTCAGCCACAGCCAAAAGCGGAAGAAATGGCTCACGATGGGATGCAAGTCCAGCGCGCGGTGCGCCTGGTGACGGTGCAGGAATATGGTGACGGCGGCAATGGTGATGTGCGTTATACCCAGCGTCACCAACACATAGCCCCACCAGGGCAAATCGATCAAACCGGTAAACATTGGTGGCATTCTCCGTAATAGTTGATTGCCGCAGCAGGTAATAGTTTATAAAAATCCTATAGTTATACTGCGGCGCGAAGGCTTGCTAACTATAGTCGTATCGGCGCCGGACGTCCAGTTATTTACCGACCAGGCGCCATAGATTCGGCCCGCTCAGGTCCGATATTCGGCGTTGATACGGACGTAATCGTATGAAAAATCACAGGTCCACACGGTGGCCCGAGCGGCGCCACGACCCAACTCGATGCGGACGGTGATGTCCGGGCGAGCCATCACGGCTCGACCCCGCGACTCCGCATAATCAGCGGCACGCCCCCCGTCACGCACAATGCACACCTCGTCCAGGTGGATACATACACGACCCAATTCCAATGCCGGCACGCCGGCCCGCCCGACGGCGGCCAGGATACGCCCCCAATTGGGATCGGCGGCGAAAAAAGCCGTTTTGACCAAGGGAGAGTGCGCCACGGCATAGGCCACGTCACGGCACTCCTGCTCGCTGGCACCGCCTCCCACCGCCACACTGATGAACTTGGTGGCCCCTTCGCCATCACGAACAATGGCTTGCGCCAATTCCACGCACACCTCGGTCACCGCCGCCGCAAAGGTGGTATAAGCCGGGTCGTCAGTAGAAGTCAGCAGCGGCACGCCGCTGCGGCCGGTGGCCAACAACACGCAGGCATCATTGGTCGACGTGTCGCCGTCGACGGTGATGCAGTTGAAGGATTTATCCACAGCGTCCGTGAGACAATGCTGCAGCAAGTTTGGTTCCAGCGCCACGTCGCTGGCCACGAAGGCCAGCATGGTGGCCATATCGGGACGGATCATGCCCGAGCCTTTGGCGATCCCCGTCACCGTCACCTCGTGTCCACCCATTTCGATGCGCCGTGAGGCGCCCTTGGGCACAGTGTCGGTGGTCATGATGCCGTGCGCCGCATCGCCCCACGCTTGCGCGGACAGCGCGGCGCGGGCGGCAGGCAAACCTGCGACGATTCTTGCCACCGGTAAGGGCTCGCCGATCACGCCGGTGGAAAACGGCAGCACTTCTTCCCGCCGCACCCCGGTCTCGCGCGCCAGTGCCTCGCAGCAAGCCAAAGCGTCGGCCACGCCTTGCTCGCCCGTGCCCGCGTTGGCATTGCCGGTGTTAATGAGCAGATAACGGGGGACGGCCTGCGCGGCATGCCGTTTCGCGACGATCACCGGCGCCGCGCAAAACGCATTGCGGGTGAACACCGTGGCACAATTTGAACCCTGCGCCACGTCCACCACCACGACATCACGTCGCCCGGATTTCTTGATACCGGCGCAAGCGACTCCGAGACGCACGCCGGCGACAGGATGCAGCTCCGGCAATCCGGTCAGGCCCACCACCATATCAACACCTCGACGAAGATCCCGCTCGGCTCAGCTTAACTTAACCTAACTTAACTCAATTCAACTGGCCGTGGCATTGCTTGTATTTCTTGCCCGAACCGCACGGACAAGGTTCGTTGCGCCCCACTTTGCGACCGTCACGCACGAAGGGGGTGTGCGACTCTTCTTCGGCGGCGGCGGCCTCCTCGCCACTCGCGGCCAAAGCCGGCGCGGCGGCGTGTTGGAACTGCATCTCCCCTTGTCGCCGGCGCTGCTCTTCCAAGGCCTCGACGTCATCCTCGGCGCGCACTTGCACCAGCGAGAGTACCTTTATGACTTCGTATTTCACCCGATCCAGCAGCTGCGAGAACATCTCGAAGGCCTCGCGCTTGTATTCCTGGATGGGGTTTTTCTGCGCATAGCCGCGTAGATGTATCCCTTGGCGCAAATGATCCATGGCGGCCAGATGGTCCTTCCACAACGAATCCAGCACCCGCAGGAATACCGCCTTTTCGAAATGCCGCATCACTTCAGCACCGGCATGCGCCTCTTTCTCGGCGTATGCCTGGGCGACCTCGGCTTGCAAGCGCTCGCGCAGCGTCTCTTCGTGCAAGCTGTCGTCCTCGTCCAGCCATTTCTGGATTTCCAACTTCAGGCCCAATTCGGTGAAAGCCTCTTCCAGGCCCGTCACGTCCCACTGCTCTTCCAGACTCTGCGGCGGAATATGTTCGTTGATGAGGTTGGTCACCATGTCGACGCGCATCGACTCGATGACATCGGAAATGTCTTCCGCAGCCATGATATCGCTGCGTTGTTCGTAAATAACCTTGCGCTGATCATTGGCCACATTGTCATAGTCGAGCAATTGCTTACGGATATCGAAGTTGTGGCCCTCGACCTTGCGCTGGGCGTTCTCGATCGCCTTGGTCACCCACGGATGCTCGATGGCCTCGCCTTCCTCCATGCCGAGCTTTTGCATTAACGCCTTCACCCGGTCGGAGGCGAAAATGCGCATCAGATTATCTTCCAGCGACAGATAAAAGCGCGTCGAGCCGGGATCGCCCTGACGCCCCGAGCGACCGCGCAGTTGATTGTCGATGCGTCGTGATTCATGGCGCTCGGTGCCGATGACGTGCAAACCACCGGCGGCCAGCACTTGCTCGTGGCGCTGCGCCCAATCTTCTTTCGTCGCCGCCACTTTCTCGGGACCGGGCTCCTCGCCCAGCGCTGCCAACTCCGCGTCGATACTGCCGCCCAACACGATGTCGGTGCCGCGGCCGGCCATGTTGGTGGCGATGGTCACCGCACCGGGCCGACCGGCCTCGGCCACGACATACGCCTCACGTTCGTGCTGTTTGGCATTGAGCACTTGATGCTTGACCTTGTCCTTGGTCAGCAAATCGGCGAGAAACTCCGAAGTTTCGATTGAGGTCGTGCCCACCAATACCGGCTGGCCGCGCTGATGACAATCCTTGATATCCTCAATGATGGCCTTGAATTTTTCAGCCGGGCTGAGATACACCAAATCACCGTGATCCTGGCGCACCATGGGCCGATGAGTGGGTATGACCACCACCTCAAGGCTATAGATGCTCTGGAATTCAAAGGCCTCGGTATCGGCAGTGCCGGTCATACCGGAAAGTTTGTCGTAGAGACGGAAATAATTTTGGAAGGTGATGGACGCCAAGGTCTGATTCTCAGACTGGATGGGCACGCCCTCCTTGGCCTCCACCGCTTGATGCAGACCATCGGACCAGCGCCGCCCCGGCAGCGTGCGCCCGGTGAATTCGTCGACGATGACGACTTGCTTGTCCTTGACGATGTAATGCACGTCGCGCTGATACAAAGCCAGCGCCCGCAACGCGGCGTTCAAATGATGCATCAAGGTGATGCTGGCGGCGTCGTAGAGGCTGGTGCCCTCGGGCAACAAACCCGCCTCCTCCAACAAGGCTTCCACCCGCTCATGGCCACGTTCGGTGAGAAAGGCCTGGCGTGACTTCTCGTCCACGGTGTAATCGCCTACACTCTCCTCGCTCACTTCACCCCCATCGCCCTCTTTGCCTTCTTCGCCTTCCTGGCGCTTGAGCTTGGGTACCAAGGCATGCATCTTTATGTAGAGATCCGAACTACCATCGCTGGAGCCGGAAATGATCAGCGGCGTGCGCGCCTCGTCGATCAAAATCGAGTCCACCTCATCGACCACGGCGAAATACAAATCGCGCTGCACTTTCTCAGCTAAGCTAAAAGCCATGTTGTCACGCAAATAATCGAAACCGTACTCGTTATTGGTGCCGTAGGTGATGTCGGCGGCATAGGCGGCGCGCTTGTCTTCGGTGCCCTGTCCGGACACGATGACACCGACGCTGAGCCCGAGGAAGTTATACAGCCGACCCATCCATTGCGAGTCGCGCGTGGCCAAGTAATCATTGACCGTCACCACATGCACACCCTTGCCGGGCAGGGCGTTGAGATACACCGCTAAGGTGGCGACCAGGGTCTTACCCTCGCCGGTGCGCATTTCGGCGATCTTGCCCTGATGCAGCACCATGCCACCGATCAGCTGCACATCGAAATGGCGCATGCCCAACACCCGTTTACCCGCCTCACGCACCACGGCGAAAGCTTCCGGCAGGATGTCATCGAGAGTATGCCCCTCGTTCAAGCGACGACGAAACTCCTCGGTCTTACCCCGCAGATCCTCGTCGCTCAATTTCTCCAGCTCTGCCTCCAACGCGCCGATGCGCTGGACGGTGGCTTGCATGCGTTTCAATAGCCGCTCGTTGCGGCTGCCAAACATCTTGCTCAGCAGTTTCGCGATCATGAACTCTCTTGATTCGAATTAAGGAAGGCTAGCGAAATCCCTTTCCATACCCGCGCCCCTTAGCGGGCGGCGCGCAGATACTTCATCGGGTCAACGACCCGGTTATTGCGCAACACCTCAAAATGAACATGGGGCCCGGTGGAACGACCACTGCTGCCCATCAGCGCGATCGTTTGCCCCTTGGCCACAGTGTCCCCCACTTGCACCGTATTTTCTTGATTGTGAGCATAACGCGTCACATATCCATTCCCGTGATTCACTTCCACCATGCGCCCGTAGCCGGAGCGCTCGCCGGACCAGATCACTACGCCGGCGCCCACGGCGATCACTGGCGAACCCTTGCGCCCCGCAATGTCGATGCCGTGGTGATGCGCGCGTCGCCCAGTGAATGGATCGGAGCGTAGGCCGAAATACGACGATACCCAACCTTTCTCTACCGGGCGGCCGGCGGGAAAGGTTTCGGTGCGCAAATTGCGATTCAGGAACCAGGATTCGAGCACACTCAACTGTTGCTGACGATCATCGATCTGACGCGACAAACCATCCAGCGAACGCAGGAAATCGGGAATTTCAGGCGGCGACGCCAGCGGCGTCGATTCTTCGGGCCCGCCTTGCGCAGGAGGGTTCTCGAAATCGAACTCACCTTGCTCCAAGCCCGCCAAATCTACCAAGCGCCGACCCAAGGCGTCCAAGCGGATGACTTGGGCCTGCATCGCACCCATGCGCGAGGCCAAAGCATTGAGATTCTCCTGCGCAATATGACGCGCCGACTCCACTTCGCCGCGCTGTCGTTCGACTTCCGACATCCACTCGCTGGGTATGGCGTGCTCGTGGGCGTAATCATTCCCCCACGTAAAACCTAGATAGCCGGCCAGCGAGGCGGGCAACAACAAACCCGCCACCGCGAGCATGCCGATACGCACCGGACCCAGATGCACTTTCACCGGGCGTTTGAGGTTTTTTAGCAGTACAATGACGTTCATGGGTGTCTAGGATCGCCGCGAGTAGTTGTTAATTATACCTTATGATGAAATTCATTCCCCCCAAATCTGTAGGGAGAATATTGCGCCTCAGCTCGGCCACCCTGGCGCCGTTGTTAACACGGGTGCAGCTGTTGGCGCGCCTGACGCGTACTTTGCACAGTCACTTGCCGACTTCCTTGGCGCAGCATTGCCAGGTCGCGAACCTCAAGGACGGCGTCCTGGTCATCGGCGTCGATTCCCCTGCTTGGGCGGCGCGCTTGCGCTATCAATTGCCACAGCTATTACGCCACATTCAGGCCGATGATATTGTGCCCGACCTCACAGAATTGCGCATGCGCATCCAACCCGCCGCGGAAATTAAGGTCGGCCGCTCACGCCTGCCGGTAGCCATGTCCACGGACACCGGGGTACTGCTTTCACAGGTCGCAGAAGGTATCACAGATCCCGACCTGAGGGCAGCGCTAAAGCGGCTGTCACGTCGCGGACTAGGGCGTGACTAGAAATACCGCGGCGCTATGGTTATCGAACCGTCCCCTGGATCGCTTAATAGCAGGGTGCAAATGGCTGGTGATGCACAACACCCCGCCCACCGCTCGCTTACCGAGGGGTGGACGGAAGTGAGTGTCAGACGGCGGAAACGGGCTGCATGTAGGAAATAGGTGCCCGTTCGGAATTCTCGAAAGTCACCAATTCCCAAGCACTTTCATCGGCCATGAGGGTGCGCAACAACAGGTTATTTAACGCATGCCCCGACTTATAGCCGCTGAAAGCCCCAATCAGGCTGCGGCCAAGCAAGTACAAATCACCGATGGCGTCCAACACCTTGTGCTTGACGAATTCGTCCTCGTAGCGCAGACCATCCTCATTAAGGACACGATAATCATCCACTACCACCGCGTTGTCGAGGCTGCCGCCTAGAGCGAGATGGCTCTTACGCAACACTTCGATATCACGCATAAAGCCAAAGGTACGGGCGCGACTAACCTCTTTAACAAAGGACGTGGTAGAAAAGTCCACCACGGCCTCTTGGCTGCGGCTCTTGAAGGCCGGGTGCTGGAAATCGATGGCGAAGGACACCTTAAAGCCTTCGAACGGCTCGAAAGCGGCCCATTTATCGCCTTCTTCCACGCGCACCGGTTTCTTGATGCGGATGAAACGTTTCGGCGCCGCCTGCTCCTCAACCCCCGCGGACTGGATCAGAAACACAAAGGGTCCGGCGCTGCCGTCCATGATCGGCACTTCCGGTGCACTGACATCCACATAGGCGTTATCGATACCCAAACCGGCGAAGGCCGACAACAAATGCTCCACGGTGGCGATGCGCGCATCGCCATATACCAAGGACGTGGACAAACGGGTGTCGCCGACGTTTTCCGCCCGGGCGGGAATATCCACCGGCGGATTCATGTCGACACGACGGAACACGATACCCGTGTCCGGGGCCGCCGGGCGCAGAGTGAGCAGCACCTTTTGACCGGTGTGCAGGCCTACACCCGTGGCGCGGATGGCATTTTTCAATGTACGTTGCTTGATCATTAGCTCCGATGCCTCGCATAAACAAAAGGGCACACTACCCCAAGCTGGCGCGATGGTAGCACAGCACCCCATCTATGCCCAGCAACGGGCTCCAGTATTCACATTCTCACAAATATGCTGAACCACCGCTTAATCCGCCTGGCGCCGCAGGAAGGCGGGAATATCCAAATAGTCCAGATCGGTGTCTTCCGCCGCCGCGCCATATCCGCTGCCCGCGGCACGATGCTGATTGCGGATCACGGTGGGTCTTTCCAGTTGTCCGTAGTCGACCTCACCCGTGTTCTTATAGGCCAACTTGACGGGCTGATCCTCGGCCTTGAACTCTTGCCCCAAACCCGTGGCCACCACAGTGACCCGCAATTCGTCGTGAAGTTCGGGGTCGATGACCGTACCGACCACCACCGTAGCGTTATCTGCGGCAAATTCTTTAATGGTATTGCCGACCTCTTCGAATTCGCCGATAGACATATCCAGTCCGGCGGTGACGTTGACCAAGATGCCGCGCGCGCCCGCCAGGTTGATATCCTCCAACAATGGACTGTTGGCGGCCGCTTCCGCCGCCTGCCGCGCACGATCCTCGCCGCTGGCGCGCCCCGATCCCATCATGGCCATGCCCATCTCGGCCATCACCGTACGCACGTCGGCGAAGTCGACGTTGATCAGCCCCGGTCGGGTGATAAGTTCAGCGATGCCTTGCACCGCGCCCTGCAACACATTATTGGCGGCCTTGAAGGCATCCAGTAATGAGATGTTCTTGCCCAGCACTGAGAGCAACTTCTCATTGGGGATAGTGATGAGCGAATCTACATATTGGGACAACTCCTTGATGCCCTGGTCGGCCACTTGCATGCGCTTCTTGCCTTCGAAAGGAAAGGGCTTGGTGACCACGGCCACCGTCAACACACCGAGCTCCTTGGCTGCTTGAGCGACGATGGGTGCGCCGCCGGTACCCGTTCCCCCGCCCATACCGGCGGTGATGAACAACATGTCGGTACCCTCGATCAAATCAATCAAACGATCACGGTCTTCCATCGCCGCCTGGCGGCCCACATCCGGATTAGCGCCGGCCCCCAAACCTTTGGTAATGCTCGCACCCAACTGCAATATGGTACGCGTCGTGGCGTTTTTTAGAGCCTGTGCGTCAGTGTTGGCGCAAATGAAATCCACGCCGTCGATACTCCCGCGCATCATGTGCTCCACGGCATTACTGCCGCCGCCGCCTACACCGATTACTTTGATCACCGCGTTTTGCGGACAGGTATCCATCAATTCAAACATAGCATCCTCCTTAGTCCCTAGACCTAATTGACTCCGAACAACCCAACTCGCGGTAAATAAATACACCGCCACTTTCAAGCACGTCACATGTTCGAAAATGATGAAAAGCAATAGTCACATCTTTACTTTTCACCGCTGAAAACTTCACGGATGAATTCTTCAGCTTCATTAAAAATTTCCCTTGAACCAACCCTTCATGCGCTCCCACACCGAGCGCATACCTACGCCCATCTTCACATCGCTAGTGCGCATCTCGCGATGCTCCCGCCCGAACAAAAGCAACCCTACGCCGGTGGCATAGATAGGATTGCGCACCACATCCACCAGACCAGTGACATGCTGCGGCATACCGAGCCGCACCGGCACATGAAAAATCTCCTCCGCCAGTTCCACCGCACCCTCCATCTTCGAACTACCACCGGTAAAAACCACACCGGCGGCGATCAAGTCCTCGAATCCGCTGCGACGCAGCTCTTTTTGTATCAAGGTGATCAACTCCTCGTAACGCGGCTCGACCACTTCAGCCAGCGTTTGCCGCGCCAAACGGCGCGGCGGTCGATCGCCCACACTGGGCACTTCGATAGTCTCGTCGGCCATCGCCAGTTGCCGCAAAGCACAGGCGTACTTAATTTTGATTTCCTCGGCGTGCTGGGTCGGCGTGCGCAACGCCACCGCGATATCATTAGTGACCTGGTCGCCGGCGATGGGAATCACCGCCGTATGTCGTATAGCACCTTCGGTGAACACCGCTATGTCGGTGGTGCCGCCGCCGATGTCCACCAGACACACGCCCAAGTCTTTTTCATCTTCGGTGAGCACCGAATAACTGGAAGCAAGTTGTTCGAGAATCACATCGTCCACCTCCAGGCCACAGCGACGCACACACTTGATGATGTTCTGCGCCGCACTCACCGCGCCGGTGACCAAATGCACTTTGGCTTCCAAGCGCACACCCGACATACCGATCGGCTCGCGGATGCCTTCTTGATTGTCGATGACAAATTCTTGCGCCAGCACATGCAGTATTTTTTGATCCGCCGGGATCGCCACTGCGCGCGCCGCATCCAACACCCTTTCCACGTCGTTCTGCGAGACTTCCTTGTCGCGGATGGCGACGATGCCGTGCGAATTCAAGCTGCGGATGTGACTGCCCGCGATCCCCGCGTAGACGGAATGAATCTGGCAGCCCGCCATCAGCTCGGCTTCTTCCACCGCGCGCTGTATCGATTGCACGGTGGATTCAATGTTTACGACCACGCCTTTTTTCAAGCCGCGAGAAGGATGCGACCCGATGCCGACGATGTCGATCTTGCCATCGGGCTTCACATCGCCGACGATCGCCACCACTTTTGAAGTGCCGATGTCGAGCCCAACGATCAAATCTTTTTCCGCTTTCTTGGACATCAGCGCTTCGTCTCCCCCGCCGTGGCGCCGTTCAAGGCGCTCTCGGCGTCTTTCCAACGCACTGCGAATCCATTGCTGTAACGCAAATCCACCAATTCCACCTCCGCTGCGCGCCCCTGCAAGGCGCGATGATAAAAGCGCACAAAGCGCAACAAACGCTGATAACCATCACCGCGCCCCAGCATCACGCGCATGCCATCATCCAAGGTCAGTGACCAGGCGCGCCGCTCATCCAAGTTCAGACTCTCGATTCTGTGCCCCAGTGGCGCGACGATTTCACTCATGTCGCGATGCGTCAGCGCGACCAGGCGACCCGAACCGCGTGGGCCGTGCAAGCCCGGCAAACCCGTGGGAAAGGTCGCCGCCGGCGGCGTGAATGGTAGGCCCGCCTCATTGAGCAAGGACTCACGACCCCAGCGCGCCAGCGGCACTTGCTCGGTTACCGTTACGGACAGCACATCGGGCCATACCCGTTGCACATTCGCGTAACGCACCCACGGCAAGGCTTCCACCGCCGCCTGCACGCGCGGTAAGTCCACGGTGATGAAGTTGCCCTGTATCACGCTCGCCACTTCGGTGCGCACCGCCTCCGCGCTGACATGCTCGAATACGCCTTCCACTTGCACCGCACGTAACGGCAAGGTGCGCGCATCGCTGAGCCACTGCCCGGTGATCGCCAACACGCCGGCGACCACCAGTCCGATACCCACCGCGAGCACGGCGCGAAACGCGCGTCCCAAGGCGGCCAACCACGGCGCGGGCGCGGCCGCCGCTGACTTGCCGTGGGTCTCGGCGCGACGAAACGGCAGCACCACCGCGCGGCGCCAAATCGGCACCGCGGGAGTCAGGGTTTTGCTCACTGCCATGGACATGTCAGGTCAACCCCCTCTCTTGCAATTCCCCCTCCCCCGTGAGCGGGGAGAGCGCAGCGCGGGGGGCGCAGCCGCTGGGGTGAGAGTCGAGACTCGTCTCCAAAATGCGCCACACCAAATCTTCAAACGTCATGCCGGCCTGGCGCGCCGCCATCGGCACCAGGCTGTGGTCAGTCATCCCTGGGACGGTGTTGACTTCGATAAACCACGGGTCGCCATCGTCGTCGCACATGAAATCTACTCGCCCCCAACCGCTGGCACCCACCCCATCGAAGGCTTGCAAGGACAACGCCCGTAAGCGTGCTTCAACCTCAACAGCCAAACCGCAGGGACAGTGATAACGAGTGTCATTGGCGGCGTATTTGGCTTCGTAATCGTAAAAACCGCGCGGCGTTTCGACGCGGATCAGCGGTAAGACGTCACAACCGACTATCGAGGCGGTGTATTCGGGCCCCTCGATGCAACGCTCGACCAACACCACATTGTCCAATGCTCGCGCTTTGTCCAAGGCGGCGGCCAAGGCGGCAACGGCGGTCACTTTGCTCATGCCGAGACTAGAACCTTCATGTGCGGGCTTGACCATCAAGGGCAGACCCAACTGCTCCACCAGGGCGGCCGGATCGGCCGCCCCTTCCACCACCATAAAAGCCGGGGTGGGAAGTCCGGCGCCGCGCCAAATACGCTTGGTGCGCACTTTATCCATACCCAACGCCGAACCCAGCACACCACTGCCGGTGTAGGGCAGGCCGATGAGATCGAGTGCGCCTTGGATTACGCCGTCCTCGCCACCACGGCCGTGCAGGGCGATGAAGACACGGTCGTAACGACCTTGCCGTAACACTTGCACCACGTCGCGGTCGGCATCGACACCCTGTGCGTCGACGCCGACCCCCCGCAACGCCGCCAACACGCTGGCGCCGCTCTGCAGCGACACCGCGCGCTCGGCCGACCAACCGCCCATCAACACGGCGACGCGCCCGAACTCGCTAGCATTCTTGATTGTGCTCATGCCCGCGACCCCTTCATTCCTTTACCCCCTCTCCCTCACGGGGAGAGGGATCGTCGGAAGAGAGTGAATTACCTGGCTCACCCACGATCACCACTTCGGGAACTAAGCGCGTGCCATGCACTTGCTCCACCGTTGCGGCCACCTTGTGGATCAACGCTTCAATATCGGCGGCGCTGGCGCTGCCGGTATTGATGATGAAATTGGCATGCTTCTCCGCCACACAGGCGCCACCGAGACAGCGCCCCTTGAGTCCCGCCGTCTCGATCAAGCGCGCGGCATGGTCGCCGGGTGGATTACGGAACACCGAGCCGCAACTAGGTAAGCCGATGGGCTGGGTGCGATTTCGCTTTTCAAGCAACTCCCTGACGCAGCTCAAACTGGCCTCGCCGTCGCCCGGCGTGAGTGCCAAATGCGCCGCCACGAACCATTCTCTTGGGGCGCCTTGCGGCCCGCGCACATGGCGATAGCCGATCTCGAACTCCGCCGGCGTCCGCACGTGGCGTTCGCCATGATGGTCAAGCGTTTCCACCGCCGCGACGATGGGCCAGGTCTCGCCCCCGAACGCGCCGGCGTTCATGGCCAAGGCGCCGCCCATCGCCCCGGGGATGCCGGCGAGAAACTCCGCCCCCACCAAACCCTGCTTAGCGCAATAGCGCGCCACTTTGTTGCAGGCCACGCCCGCTTCGGCGCGCACTGTGGTGGGATCCAACAACGCCAATCCCGACAGGGCGCCGGCGGTGGCGACAACCGTGCCGGGAAAACCACCGTCGCGCACCAATAAATTGCTGCCCAAACCCAACCACAACAACGGCTCTAAGGTCGGCAATTGGCGTAGAAACTGCGCCAAGTCATCAATGTCCGCCGGCGCGTAGTAGGTGCGCGCCGGACCGCCCACGCGCCAAGTGGTATGGCGCGACAGCAGTTCGTGGCGACGCAGCACGCCCCGCAATTCGCTCTTCGCCGCGGCCATCATGCGTCTCCTCCCTGCAGCTGCTCGGGCAATTTAGCCGCCGCCGCGCCGATGTCGCCGGCGCCCAGGGTGAGCAACACATCGCCACCATGGAGCACACCGCGCAACACGTCGGGCAATTCCATCACCGTCTCGACGAACACCGGATCAACTTGTCCGCGGGCCCGTATGGCGCGCGCCAGAGCGCGGCCGTCGGCCCCGGCGATGGGCGCTTCACCCGCCGGGTAGACCTCTAACAGCACCAGCACGTCCACCTCGGACAACACGATGGCGAAGTCGTCGAACAAGTCGCGGCTACGGGTATAGCGGTGCGGCTGGAACACCGCCACCAAACGGCGCCGCGGCCAACCGCCACGGATCGCTTGCACGGTGGCGGCCAGCTCGCGCGGATGATGCGCATAATCGTCGATGAACAAGACGCCGCCCGCCGCCGTGGTTAATTCACCGTAAATCTGCAAACGCCGCCCGATGCCCCCGAACTCGGCCAAGGCCTTTTGGATCGCCGCATCAGCGACGCCCAATTCCTGCGCCACGGCGATGGCGGCCAGGGCATTGAGCACATTGTGCTGGCCGGCCAAATTGAGCGAGATGTCCAGCGCCTCGCGCCCAACCCGCTCCACCGTGAAGCGCGTGACCATCCCTTGCTGGCGCACGTCACGGCCACGCACATCGGCGGGCGCCTCGATGCCGTAAGTCAGCAGCGGTCGCGGGACTTCGGGCAGCATCTCGGCGATCACCGCATCATCGGCACACAACACCGCTAGGCCATAGAAAGGCAAGCGGAACAGGAATTCGACGAAAGTTTGCCGCAGTCGATCGAAATCCCCGCCGTAGGTTTCCATGTGATCGACGTCAATATTGGTGACCACGGCCATGACCGGGCTCAAGTGTAAGAACGAGGCATCGCTCTCGTCGGCCTCGGCCACCAAGTATTCGCTGGCGCCGAGGCGCGCATTGGTGCCGGCGCTATTGAGCTTGCCGCCGATGACAAAGGTGGGGTCAAGCCCGCCCTCGCCCAGCACGCTGGCGATCAGCGAAGTGGTGGTGGTCTTGCCATGCGTCCCGGCCACGGCGATGCCGTAGCGAAAGCGCATCAATTCAGCCAGCATTTCCGCGCGCCGCACCACAGGAATACGTTGCGCGTGGGCGGCCACCACTTCGGGATTGTCGGGTCTTACCGCGGTGGAGGCCACCACCACATCGGCGCCACCGACCCGGGTGGCGCTGTGACCAAAACCGATCTGCACACCCAAGTCGGAGAGCCGGCGAGTCAGCGCGGATTCTTTCATGTCCGAGCCGCTGACTTGATAACCGAGGTTGTGCAGCACTTCGGCGATCCCCCCCATACCCACACCACCAATACCGACGAAATGGATACGACTAATGCGCCGCATGCGCGCCAGTGCGCCGCCGCGCTTCATGACCTGCAGGGACGTGTCGATCTCAGCCATGAGCCGCCTCCATGCACTGATCCGCCACCACCCGGGTCGCATCGGGCATGGCGTGGGCGCGCGCCGCCTGCGCCATGGCCAACAAGCGCGCACGATCGTCAAGCCCCGAAATCATCTCTCGCAATCGCTCGGCGTTCAGTTCGCGTTGTTGAATGACCTGCGCCGCGCCAGCCTCGGCGAGATGGGCGGCGTTGCGCGTTTGATGGTCGTCCACCGCATGCGGATAGGGGACCAAGATCGCGCCCACCCCCGCCGCCGCCAACTCGGCGATCGTCAAGGCGCCGGCACGACACACCACCAAGTCCGCCCACCCATAAGCCTCCGCCATGTCGGCGATGAAGGGCTCGACGCGCGCGCTCACTCCCGCGCTTTGATAGGCGGCGCGTGCCTCGTCGATCAATTTGGTGCCGGATTGGTGCCAAACTTCCGGGCGCATCGCCATGCCGGCCAAGGCCGGCGGCAAGGTTTCGTTGAGCGCCCGCGCGCCCAAGCTACCACCCAACACCAACAACCGCAGCGCGCCGCTGCGTGCGGTGAAACGTTGTTCGGGGAGCGGCAATTGCGCGATGTTCGCGCGCACCGGATTGCCGGTATGCGTCGCCTTGTTCGAGAACGTCGCAGGAAAAGCCTCGAGCACGCGGCTCGCCAGCGGCGCCAATAAGCGATTGGTAAACCCCGCCACCGCGTTCTGTTCGTGAATCACCAAGGGCAAACGCAACAGCCAAGTTACGAAACCGCCCGGCCCGGTGACAAAGCCGCCCATGCCCAATACCGCCATGGGTCGGCGTCGCAGAATCACCGCCAAAGCTTGCCCGGTGGCGCGCAGCAAACGAAATGGCGCCCACAACCACGTCAACGCACTCTTGCCGCGCAAACCGCCGATACTGACCCATTCCAAGGGGATGCCTGTGGGCGGCACCACTTGCGCCTCCAAGCCACGCCGCGTACCCAACCACACCACCTCCACACCGCGCGCGCGCAATTCCTCGGCCACTGCCAGGGCCGGGAACACATGACCGCCAGTACCCCCGGCCATGATGAGCACACGCGTCACCATCTATTAATACCTCTTTTTGCCGCCGCACCCGCTCCAGCAAGCGGGAGCGGACGCTTGGAACTTTGCGCGACTCGTCCCCGCGGATAACGCGTCTCGTAATCCACTCGTAACAGCAAGGCCACCGCTACACACATTATGATGATGCTGGAACCGCCGTAACTCATGAGCGGCAACGTCAGCCCCTTGGTGGGCAGCGACCCCATGTTCACGCCCATATTGATGAAGGCTTGCAAGCCGATCCACAGCCCGATACCGTAGGCGAGAAAACTGCCGTAACGGTGGCCGGACAATTCGGCGCGATACCCAATTACGAAGGCGCGCCAGACCAACAAAGCGAACAAGCCGATCACGATGACACAACCGACTAGACCCAATTCCTCGCCCAGCACGGCAAACAAAAAGTCAGTGTGCGCCTCAGGCAGATAGAACAGCTTCTGCACCGAACCACCCAAACCCACGCCCAACCATTCGCCGCGACCGAAGGCAATCAAGGCTTGCGTGAGTTGAAAGCCACTGGCGTAAGGATCGGCCCAAGGATCAAGAAAGGTGGTGAGACGCTGCATGCGATAGGGCGAGGATACGGCGAGTAACGCCGCCGCCACAGCCACCAAGCCCAGCAACGCGCCGAACTGCCACAAGCGCACACCCGCGAGAAATAACATGCCCAGCGCGGTCGCCATGATGACCGCCGACGCGCCGAAGTCCGGCTCTAGCAACAGCAAGGTCGCCACCAAACACAGTATCGCCATGGGTTTCAAGAAACCACTCAATTGCGTGCACACTTCCTCGCCATGGCGCACCAAATAACCGGCCAGATAGACGATGACAAATAGCTTCACCGGCTCGGAGGCCTGCAGATTGAACAATCCCAACGGCAACCAGCGCGCAGCGCCGTTCACCGCGCGGCCTACACCGGGGATCAACACTGCGACCAGTAACACCAGCCCCAAGGCCAGCAGCAACACCCCAGTTTTTTCCCAATACACCAAACGCGCCTGCAACACGATCAGCGCCATGGCCACACCCAGTGCCACGTAGACACCTTGGCGCAACAGGTAATAGAACGGCTCACCGAACTGACGCTCGGCGATACCAATAGAGGCCGAGCCCACCATCACCAAGCCCAGAGCCAGCAAACACACCGCCGCGCCCAAGGCCAAGGGATCGACCCACGGCCCCAGCGTGGCGGCGTTCAGCGCCTGGCGGCGTTCAGCCCGTTGGCTACCGCTGACCTTCGGCTCGATGCAAGGTGTCAACACACCAATAACCCCCGCACTGCCTCGCAGTACACCTGGCCGCGATGATCGTAGCCCTTGAACATGTCGAAACTGGCGCAGGCCGGCGACAACAACACCGTGTCACCCGGCTGCGCCAATGCATGCGCGAGCCGCACCGCCTCTTCCATGGTCTCTGCGCGACGCACCTCGACCACGCCGCCCAGTGCGGCTTCGATACTGGCAGCGTCCTTACCGAGCAACACTACAGCTCGCGACTTGGCCTGCGCGGCCGCCCGCAGCGGTGTGAAATCCTGTCCCTTACCCAGCCCGCCGGCGATCAATACGACTTTACCGGGCATCCCGTGCAGCGCCGCCAGGGTGGCGCCGACGTTGGTGCCCTTGGAATCGTCGTACCAGGTCACACCGTCTCGCTCCGCCACCCATTGGGTGCGGTGCGCCAGCCCGGTGAACAGTCTCAAGGCATCGAGCATGGTCGACATGGGCAGTCCCACGGCCTCGCCCAGCGCCAAACAGGCCAACGCATTGGCGGCATTGTGCAGCCCCTTGATTCGCAGTTCGCTCAATGCCATCAAGACATCAGCTCCGCGCGCCAACCACGCTTGACCGTTGCGCGTGATTAGACCGTAATCGCCCTCGGAGTGGGCCTCGAGGCCAAAGCACACGCACCGGCGGCGCGCTTGTTGCATAGCCATCACCAGCGCATCATCAGCATTGAGCACCATGACGCCGTCGCCGCGATATATCCGCTGCTTGGCGGCGGCGTACTCCTCCATGTCGCGGTAGCGGTCCATATGATCGGAGCTGAGGTTGAGCACCACCGCTGCGGCAGCGTTGAGGCTATGCGTGGTCTCGAGCTGAAAACTGGATAACTCCAACACGTACAAATCCGGCTCCCTGTCACTCAATAGATCGAGCGCCGGCGTGCCGAGGTTGCCTCCTACCCGCACATCGCGTCCAGCCGCGCGCGCCATCTCGCCCATCAATGTGGTGACGGTACTCTTGCCGTTGGAGCCGCTAATGGCCACCACCGGTGCCGTCACCGCGCGCGCGAATAGTTCGATATCGCCGATGATTTCCACGCCGCGCGCCTGCGAAGCGGCGATCGGCGCTTCGTGCAGCGACACGCCGGGACTGAGAATGATGCGATCGGCGCGCACGAAGGCCATGGGATCGAAACCCCCCGATAAGACTTCGACTTCGGGATAGATGGCGCGCAAGTCTTGCAAACCTGGCGGTTGGTCGCGGCTGTCGACCACGGCAAATTGTTCGCCGCGCGCCGCCAAATAGCGCGCGCAGGACAGACCGGTCTTGCCCAGACCGACGATGAGATTGGGGATGTCCCGTTTCACCGATGCAAACCTTCCTATATGTTTGGCCGCTGCTACCATGCCCTTACCGTATTTTCAAGCTCGCCAAACCCACCAAGACCAGAATCACGGTAATAATCCAAAATCGCACGATCACTCGTGGCTCCGGCCAACCCTTTAATTCGAAGTGATGATGAATGGGCGCCATGCGAAAAATGCGTTTGCCGGTGAGCTTGAACGAGGCCACTTGCAAAATAACCGACAAGGTTTCCATGACGAACACGCCACCCATGATGAACAACACGATTTCCTGGCGCGCCACGACCGCCAACACACCCAGGGCCGCCCCCAACGCCAACGCACCGATATCACCCATAAACACTTGCGCCGGATAAGCGTTGAACCACAAAAAACCCAAGCCCGCGCCCACCAAGGCGCCACAGAAAATCACTACCTCACCTGCGCCGGGAACGTAGGGTATGCTCAGATATTCAGCAAAGCGCGCATGTCCGGTTACATAGGCGAATAGACCCAGCGCACCGCCCACCATCACCGTAGGCAGTATGGCCAAACCGTCGAGACCGTCGGTGAGGTTCACCGCATTGCTCGAACCGACGATGACCAGATAGGTCAACAGCACGAAGCTCACCAAGCCCAACTCTATGTACACATTCTTGAAGAAAGGGATGAGCAACTGCGTTTCCACCGGCGTTTGCGCCGTGGCGTACAAGAACAGCGCTGCGCCCAAACCCACCACTGATTGCCACAAATATTTGTGCCGCGCCGACAGCCCCTTGGAGTTTTTCAGCACCAGTTTTTTGTAATCATCTATCCAACCAATGACACCGAACAGCAAAGTAACAATCAACACCACCCACACGTAGCGATTAGTCAGGTCCGACCACAGCAAGGTGGAGAAAGCGATGGCGACTAAGATCAAGGCACCACCCATAGTGGGCGTGCCGGCTTTTTTCTGATGGCTTTGCGGCCCCAGTTCGCGGATGGGCTGGCCCATCTGCAAATCGTGCAATCGACGTATCATCAACGGCCCAAAGATGAAACAAAACAACAGCGCAGTTAGAACGCCGAGGATGGCGCGCAGCGTGATGTATTGAAAGACGTTGAAGCCGCTGTAGCTCTCCGCCAACCATTGTGTGATATAGAGCAACACGCTAGTGCGCCTCGCTCGCAGGGTCGGCTGCGGCGGTCAAAGCCGCCACGACCTTTTCCATTTGCATGCGCCGTGATCCTTTCACCAATATCACCGCCGGCGCGTCACCGCGCCATTCCGCTTGCACGGCCTCGATCAAGCTCGCTTGCACATCGAAATGGCGCGCGCCGATGCCGTACGACTCCACCGCATAGCGACTCAAACCTCCCACTGCGTACATACGCACGACACCCGCCGCGCGCGCTTGCTCCGCGACGGCGGCATGCATAGCTGCCGCATCGTCCCCCAGCTCCGCCATATCGCCCAAGACCAAGATCTTAGGGGTGGACGCCTGCGACAGCACCTCCAACGCAGCGACCAATGAAGCGGGATTGGCGTTGTAAGTGTCGTCGAGCACACGCAACGCGCCGCGACCGCATTTGAGTTGCAAGCGGCCCTGGACCGGCACCATGGCTTCCAAGCCGCGCCGAATATCCGGCAGCTCAACGCCCACCGCCAAGGCGACGGCGGCGGCGCACAAGGCGTTCATGACGTTGTGCAAACCGCACAGCGGCAGTGCGATTTCAACGGTGCCCGACGGCGCCAGCAAAGTGAAGGTGGTACGCAACTGCTCGCCCAACTCGACTCGCACCGACGCCGGCACAGCACTCACATCCGCAGGATGCTGCATCCCGAAACTGATCGTGCGGCGCGTCCCGATGACGCCACGCCAATACTCCGCGTAATGATCGTCGGCGTTGAGCACCGCCACGCCGTCGGGCGCCAAGCCGGCGAAGATTTCACCCTTGCCGTGCGCTACTCCGTCCAAAGTGCCGAAGCCTTCGATGTGCGCGGCGCCGGCATTAGTCACCACACCCACGCTAGGGTGCGTCAACTCGGTAAGATAGGCGATTTCGCCGCCATGATTGGCGCCCATTTCGATCACCGCGTAACGATGCGACGACTGCAACCGCAACAAGGTGAGGGGCACGCCGATGTCGTTATTGAGGTTGCCTTGAGTAACGAGTACGGCGCCGTGTTCGTCGCCCCCCTCTTTCCGGTGGCTACGCCCCTCTCGCTCCGCTGTCCCCGCCTGCGCAAAAGAGGGGGCATGAGAAGAGTGATTCTCAAGTATTCGCGCGATCATCTCCTTCACCGTGGTCTTACCATTGCTGCCGGTGACACCGACGACGGGCAAATTGAAATGGGCGCGCCACGCTTGCGCCAGGCGCCCTAGACCCAATCGCGTGTCCGCCACGCGCAGTTGCGGTAAATCCACACTGAGCGACTCGCTGACCAGTGCGGCGATGGCGCCCTTGCGCTGCGCCTCGGCCACGAAGGCATGACCGTCGAATCGCTCACCGTGCAGAGCAACGTATAAATCACCCGGCTGCAAACGGCGGGTATCGGTGCTCACGACGCAAAAACTCACGTCGGCCCCGCGCACCGAACCGTCCACCGCTTTCGCCGCCACGCTCAAACTCATGGCCGTCATGCCCCCCTACCTTGCAGCTGTGCCAACACCTGCTCGCGATCATTGAACGGCAATTTGTGAGCACCGATCTGTTGGTAGGTTTCATGGCCCTTGCCGGCGATCAACACCACGTCCTCCGCCGCCGCCGCACTCACGGCGTAGGCGATGGCGGAACGCCGATCATGGATCACTTTCGCCGTCTCGGACGCCTGCATTCCGGCCAGGATTTCTGCAACGATATGCCGTGCATCCTCGCCGCGCGGATTGTCGTCAGTCACCACCACACAGTCGGCCAGCCGCTCCGCCGCCGCGCCCATCAGCGGGCGCTTGCCGCGATCACGGTCACCGCCGCAGCCGAACACGCACCACAACTTCCCTGCGCAATGCTCACGCAATGCGCTCAATACCTGCTCGAGGGCAGCGGGCGTATGGGCATAGTCCACCGCCACCAGCGGCAATCCGTCGCACCCGCCCTGGCATTCCATGCGTCCCGGCACCGGCTGCAAGTCTGCAAGCCGCGCACAGGCCTCGCCATAAGGCATTCCTTTGATCAACAGCGTGGCGAGTACGGCAAGCAGATTGGCGCCATTGAAACGACCCATGAGGCGGCTGCGTATTTCACCCTCACCCCACTTTGAACACACCTGCAACACGATGCCTTCGCGACTCAAGCGCGTGATAGCCCCTTGCACATGCGCGATATTGTCATCCACCGGTGCGCCGTATCCGTAACTTACGACCTCGACATCGTCGCGCAAGGTGGCAAGGATTTCGCGCCCATAGGCATCGTCGCCGTTGACCACCGCGTAACGCACACTGGGCAGGGCGAACAAACGCTGCTTGGCCGTGCCATAGCGAACCATGTCACCGTGATAGTCGAGATGATCGCGACTGAGATTGGTGAATACCGCCACAGCAAAATTTACGCCGTTGACACGCCCTTGATCGAGCGCGTGCGAGGAGGCCTCCATCACCACTGCCTGGGCACCGGCGGCGCGAAAACGTGCCATCAGCTCATGCAGCGCAATGGCGTCGGGCGTGGTATGAGTAGCCTCTTCCAAACGACCAGGATAACCGTTGCCCAAGGTGCCGATCACGGCGCAAGCGCCGTCGGGGCGGTGCAAGGCTTGGGCGAGGTAATGGCTGACCGAGGTCTTGCCGTTGGTGCCGGTGACGCCCACCACGAACAAGTCACGCGTCGGCTCGCCGAAAAAACGCTCGGCGATCAACCCAAGTTTTTGCGCTAAGTCGTCCACCGCGATATGCGGCACACCGCCGCGCGGCGTGAGCGGCACGGCGGCATCGTAAATCACCGCCGCCGCACCCCGCGCCAGGGCATCGGGCACGTAATCATGGCCGCGAGCTTGCCCACCCAGCGTGGCGAAAAAGACCTCACCCGCCTGCACGCGACGGCTGTCCAGGGCCAAGCCGGTGACATCACGCTCTTCCGTCACGCGCACGGCCGCAATGCCGCCCAACAGCTCGCTCAACGAGCGACCCGCCAAGTGATCATTGCGCGCCGCGGCCATCATGGTCTCCCCGCCAACGCCAGGGTTTGATTGGGCAGCGTAGGCAGGTCGTCGGGGGCGATGTCCAGCAGACGCAACGCACCGCTCATCACCCGCCCGAACACCGGGCCCGCCACCGCGCCGCCGTAATACACATCGCCGCGCGGATCATTGAGCATCACCAACATCGCCAAACGCGGCCGACTGGCCGGCACCACGCCGGCAAACATGGACAGGTAACGATCTTCCTCGTAACCACCCGCCGTGCTCTTGCGCACCGTGCCGGTCTTGCCGGCCACACGATACCCGGCCACGCGCGCCGTGCCGCCGGTGCCCTCCTCGCCCACCGCCGTTTCGAGCATGGTCATTACTTGTTGCGCGACCCGCTCACTCATCACGCGCTCACCGATGGGCGGCTCACGCACCGGCAGGAAGGATATCGGCTTGATCACACCTCCAGCACCCAGCACGGCGTAGGCGCGCGTGAGCTGCAAGGCCGACACGGCTAAACCATAACCGAAGGAAAAGGTCACCCGGTCGATCGGATACCAGCGCCCGAAGTGCGGCAACAGCCCCCCCGCCTCACCGGGGAAACCACTGCCGGTCATGGCGCCCAAGCCGGCATCGGCGAACATGCGATATAAACGTTCGGGCGGCACGTTCATGGCGATCTTACCCGCGCCCACATTGCTCGATTTGGCGATGACTGTGGACACGTCGATCAGCCCGTAGTTGCGCACGTCGCGAATCGTGTTGGGTCCGACGCGCAAGCTACCGGGGCCGGTATCGATGAGAGTGTGCGGTTGATAGGCGCCGGTTTCCAGACCCACCGCCACTGTGAATGGTTTAACGGTGGAGCCGGGTTCGAACACATCAGTGACGGCGCGATTACGATAATGGTCACCGCGCAGCGTCCCGCGATTGTTGGGATTGAAAGCCGGTTGATTGACCATGGCCAAGACTTCACCGCTCCGCACATCGAGCACCACGGCGGTCCCCGACGCGGCGCGATGCTCCTGTACCGCCGCCTTCAACTCGCGATACACCAAGTACTGCACCCGCCGATCGATACTCAGGCGCAAATCGCGCCCCGGGACCGGCTCGGAGATCCGCTCCACGGTCTCGACGATGCGCCCCAGGCGATCCTTGATTACCCGCATACCGCCGGGCGTACCTTTCAGCCAATCTTCATAGGCCAGCTCCAGCCCTTCCTGCCCGATGTCGTCAATATTCGTGAAACCGAGCAGGTGGCCGGCCACTTCGCCGGCGGGATAGTAACGCCGATATTCGCGCTGCACCGACACGCCGGGCACACTCAGCGCCAGCACCTCCTCGGCCTGCGCTGGCGGCACATGACGCTTGAGATAGACGAACTCACGCCCCGCGTTACGCGCCAACCTATCCTGCAGCCACTCCATATCCAGATCGAGCTGGCGCGCCAGCGCCGGCCACTGTTCGCGCGCCAGCGCCAATTCCTGCGGATTAGCCCAAATGGAATCGACCGGCGTACTGATGGCGAGCGGCTCACCATTGCGGTCGGTGATCATGCCGCGGTGGGCGGGAATAACGACTTCGCGCAAATAGCGGGCATCGCCCTGCCCTTGCAGGAAATCCTTGTCGCGCACCTGCAAGTCAACGGCGCGCCACGCCAGCAGCACGACCGCCAAGGCCATACCACTGAGCATGAATACGCGTCGGGCTCGATAGGTGCCTGCCAAGCGCTCTTTCTTCACGGCTTCACCACCACCACGCGGGTCGGCTCAGTCACCACCATCCCCAGCTTGGTACGCGCCAATTCCTCCACCCGGCCGTGCGTCGACCAAGTACTCTGTTCCAACTGCAATTGCCCCCATTCGATATCCATGGCATCGCGCCCTTTGTCCAAGCCTTGCAGTTCCAAGAACAATTTTCGGGTTTGGTGCTTGACGTAGACGACACCGATGGCGGACAGCACCACCGCCGCGAGCAAGATCAGCACCAACCAAAAGCGGCCGCGCCCCTGACTGACATTGGCCGCCGCCGCGCTCATGCTTTCTCTGCCACGCGCAACACCGCGCTCCGGGCGCGCGGATTGGCGGCCAATTCCGCCGCGCTCGCGCGTTGCGCCTTACCCATCACGCGCAACTGCGGGTGAAAGGCATCCGCCGTGACCGGCAACCCGGGCGGAAAGTCCCCACCACGCGCCGCGTCACGCATGAAACGCTTAACGAGACGGTCTTCCAGCGAATGGAAGCTGATCACCGCCAAACGTCCGCCCGGCATTAACACCCGCAACGCTTGCGGCAGTGCCGCTTCCAACTCCTCCAACTCACCGTTGATGTAAATCCGGATGGCTTGGAAAGCGCGAGTGGCGGGATGTTTGTCCACTTCCCAGGCCGGGTGGGCGGTGGCGACGATTTTTGCCAACTGCCCCGTGGTGTCGATGGGTGATTCCTGACGGGCGCTAACGATGGCGCGCGCAATGCGCTTGGCGTGACGCTCCTCGCCGTAATGATGCAGCACATCAGCGATGTCGCGCTCCGTTGCCCGCGCCAACCACGCCGCCGCGCTCTCGCCCTGGGTGGGATCCATGCGCATGTCCAAAGGCCCATCGCGCAAA
This sequence comes from uncultured Chromatiaceae bacterium, assembly GCA_945787555.1. Lineage (GTDB taxonomy): Bacteria > Pseudomonadota > Gammaproteobacteria > DRLM01 > DRLM01 > CALZJG01. The sequence continues at coordinate 66,583 of CALZJG010000082.1, forward strand.
AAGCTGAAGCCGCGCGCGGAATCATCCAATTGAGGAGACGACACCCCGAGGTCGAGCAGCACGCCGCTCACCTTGCCCGCCACCCCTTGCGCTACCACCCATTGCTCCAACATGGCGAATGCACCCTGCTGCACCACAAAGCGGCTATCATTCCCCCACCGCGCCTGGGCCGTCTGCACCGCCTGGGGGTCTTTGTCTATGGCAATGAGACGCCCCTGCGCTCCCAGCCTCTCCATAATTGCCTGGGTGTGACCGCCGCGCCCGAAGGTGGCGTCCACGTATACCCCGTCGGGGCGTATGCCCAGCGCCGCCACCACCTCGTCCAACAATACGGGGCGATGGGTATAATCGGTGGCCATGGACATCAGAGTGAAAGCGATTCCAACTCGGCCGGCAGGGCCTCATCGCCGTCGTCCTCAGCCAACCACTCCTCGCGGCGCGCTTCCCACACCGGCTCATGCCACAGCTCGAATTTATTACCTTGGCCGATAAGCACCACGCGCTTATCAAGGCCGGCGAAATCGCGCAACGGCGGCGGCAACAAGATGCGCCCGGCGCCGTCCACATCCACTTCGGTCGCGTGACCGATCAACAAGCGCTGCAGCCGCCGTGCTTGCTTGTTAAAACTGGGGAGCTTGACCAGCTTGCGCTCGATCTCCTCCCACTCGGGCAAGGGGTAGAGCAACAAGCAATGATCGCGGTCCACGGTGACCACCAATTGGCCGGCGCACAATTCCTGCAGGCGATCGCGATACTTGGCCGGCATGGCCATACGACCTTTCGCATCCAGGTTGAGCGCATTGACCCCGCGGAACAAATGACGCCTCCCACAGTTGAAACACAATAACCCACCTACCCCCACTTCGAGACACTATAGGTACCCGACTCCCCACGTGTCAAGGAAAACCGCGGGGCTCGTATGAGCGATTCCTGCTTATCTCACAATCACTTAGCGCACCCTTCTCACCACGAGCGGGCATACACCAACACAGCAAAATCAGCCGCTTAAAAGACGCAGTTTGGGTGAATCTTGAAGAGATGAAGCATGCAAAGACGGGGATTTGAGAGAGGAACAAGAAAAGTGAACAATGGAAAAAAGCGAGTCGGCCTGTAAGCCGGGTTCTGTCGAGGACAGCCATTCATCTGGGATGCGCGTCACCGCGCACCTCGAGCGACCTACCCGGGAACAGCGCGGGCCGCGCTATCGTCCCCCTATTTGGTCTTGCTCCGGGTGGGGTTTACCATGCCGCGGCGTGTTGCCACCCGCGCGGTGCGCTCTTACCGCACCTTTTCACCCTTACCTGCCCCTCGCGGGTCATCGGCGGTATATTTTCTGTGGCACTTTCCGTAGGCTCGCGCCCCCCAGGCGTTACCTGGCACCCTGCCCTATGGAGCCCGGACTTTCCTCCATGTCCACGAAGGACACAGCAGCTGTCCGGCCGACTCGGCGGCCACCATACTCGCCTCACGTCCGCGCGGCAAGCGCTTTCCCGCTCAAGCCTGGCCCGACCAGCCTTGCGCCAGGGCATGCTGATAAAGGCGATTTCTCTTCTCGCCGGTCAGCTCGGCAGCCAGTGCGGCGGCTTGTTTCAACGGCAACTCCCGCGTCAATACCTGTAACACATGCTCCGTCTGCGTCGCCAACGCGTCATCCTGGCGCGCGGGCGCGGGCGCGCCCGCCACCACCAGCACGATTTCTCCTTTCTGCTGATTGGGGTCCTCGGCCACCCAGGCCGCTAACGCGCCCAAGTCGGCGTGGCGCACGGTTTCGTACAATTTAGTGATCTCGCGCGCGACAGTGGCGAGCCGCTGCGCACCGAACACCTCGCTCATCGCACGCAGCGATTCGATAATGCGATGCGGCGATTCGTAGAACACCAAGGTGCGCGCCTCCTCGCGCAAGGCTTGCAAGCGCGTCTGGCGCGCCGCCGCCTTGGCCGGCAAAAACCCCTCAAAGGAAAAGCGATCGGTAGGCAAGCCGGCCACACTTAACGCCGCCAGCAAAGCACTGGCGCCCGGTACCGGCACCACGTGCAGACCCCGCTGGTGAGCGCCACGCACCAAATGATAGCCCGGGTCGCTCACCAGCGGTGTGCCGGCGTCGCTGATCAAGGCGACCGCCTCTCCCGCGCTGATGCGGGCCAGTAAGCGTTCGCTCTGCTGGCGCTCGTTATGCTCATGCAGCGCCACGCAGGGGGTATCGACCCCGAAATGGCGTAACAGCGGGGCGCTGTGACGCGTGTCCTCGGCGGCGATAACGTCCACCTTCGTAAGCACCTGCACCGCACGCGGCGTCATGTCACCCAGATTACCGATGGGGGTGGCCACCACATACAAGGCGCCCTTGAGATTTGACACTGAATTAGGACCTACGGATACTCTGCGGATATTTAAAGCCTCACCAGCCTATTCGGTCGGGGCTCACTTTTAATCATGCCCACCAAAGCTACACCATGCCGCCAGCTACCACAATCATGCCCCGCCCGTTGCTGCCCATCGCGCTCGCCTTGTTACTTGGTGCGTGCGCGGCATTACCCCCCGAGGACGCCGGCGCCCCCGCCGACATGGTCTCGCAAGCACGCGCCGCCCTGGAAAGCGGCAAATTCGCCATCGCAGCACGCGAGTATCTCGATTTGGCGGCCACGGCGGCAGAGAACGCGCGCAACCTGTTCTTGCTCAATGCCGCCGACGCCTATTTGCGCGGCAATTTCATCGAGCAAGCGCAGCGCACTTTGGAAAGCATAGACCCCCCCGGTTTGGCCCCGGATCAATACACGCGCCGCCAAGCCTTGTTGGCCACCATCGCGCTGCGCCAACAAAACCCACGCCTCGCCTTGGACGCGTTGCGCGATGCGCTGCATCTCGCCAGTCCACCGCGCATGAGCGCCGACGTTCACGAATTGCGTGCGCAAGCCTACGCGCAAGCGGGCAACGCCTTGGAAGCGGCACATGAGCGCATCGCTCTCGATGCTTTCTTGACCGAAGATGAGGCCCGCGCGCGCAACCAACGCGAACTGTGGGCGGCCCTGATGGGCTTGTCCGAGACGGCGCTGGCGAGTTTGCGCAGCGCGCCACCACCAGACGTTTTGAGTGGCTGGCTCGAATTGGCGCAACTTACCAAAACCCCCCTGATGCTCGAACCCTTGCCGCAGCGTCTCACAAGGTGGCGGACACGCTATCCCGAACACCCCGCCGTACTGGCATGGCTAGGCCTGGCGGCGCCGACCGCGCCGGCCCTGGTCGCCGGCCCGCAACCCAGTCGCATCGCGCTGTTATTGCCGATCAGCGGCTCGTTTGCCAACGCTGCGATGGCGGTACGCGACGGCTTTCTCGCCGCGCACTTCCAGCGCAACAACCGCGACTTTCAGCCTGATATACGCATCTACGACACCCAAGGCAACACCGCCGCGATTATTCCCCTCTATCAACGCGCCATCGCCGAGGGCGCGGAATTCGTGGTGGGGCCATTGGAAAAAGATTCCGTCGCCGCGCTGCGCGCCAGCGAGGTCATCAGCGTACCCACCTTGGCGCTCAATTACGCCGACGGCGAAACCCCCGCTCCTCCCGCCTTTTTCCAATTTGGTCTTGCTCCGGAGGATGAAGCGCGCCAAGTGGCCGAACAGGCCTGGCTACAAGGCCATAGCACCGCGCTGGCGCTCACCCCCAGCGGCGACTGGGGCGATCGGGTGCTCGTCGCCTTCCGCGATCACTTCGCACAGTTAGGCGGCCATGTATTGGAAGAGGAAATCTACGTCGCCAATCACAACGACTACTCCGGGCCGATTAGCAAACTGCTCAACATCGACGCTTCCGAAGCGCGCGCCAATACCCTGCGCAATACACTACGCAGCGACGTAAAATTCGAACCACGGCGGCGCCAGGATGCGGATTTTATTTTTCTCGCCGCCTTTCCCCGTCAAGCGCGCCTGATACGCCCGCAGCTCAAGTTCTATTACGCCGGCGACCTGCCGGTATATGCCACTTCACATATCTACGGCGGCAAACCCAATCCCACCAAGGATCGCGATATGGACGGCATATTTTTCACCGACATGCCTTGGGTGTTGAACGACGTCGGCGGACAAAACACCCTGAAAAAAGCTGTGCAACATGTTTGGCCCAACGCCGCCGAACAATCTCAACGCCTCTACGCCCTCGGCGCCGACGCCTATACACTAACCAATCGCATGGATTTACTACGCGGCAGTGAACTTCCAGGCAGTACCGGTCGTCTCAGCGTGGATACCAACAATCGCCTGCATCGCGGCCTGGTATGGGCACAGTTCAGCGGCGGTATTCCGCAACCGGCGACCAGCCCGGCGCTGCCCCTACCCTGACCATGGAAAGCCCTCAGCAACGTCGCGGCCAGCAAGCCGAGGAATTGGCGTGGCGGCACCTGCGTGATCATGGCCTGCAACCGGTAACACGCAACTACCGCTGCCGCTTGGGTGAACTGGATTTAATCATGCGCGACGGCGATCAATTGGTGTTCGTGGAAGTGCGCTACCGCCGCAACACTCGTTACGGCGGCGGGGCCGAAAGCATCACCGCCCACAAACAGCAGCGCGTCATCGCCGCCGCGCTACACTATTTGCAAGCCCACCCCGGCGAGGCGCGCCATCCCGCCCGCTTCGACGTAGTGGCGGTGCAACCCGACGGCCTAGACTGGATCCCCAACGCCTTTAGCGCGGAGTGAAACACCATCATGCAAACGACAGCAACTTTCTCCCTGGCCCGCAGCGCGCTTTTACTCAGCAGCTATGCGCTCATCATCGCCATGCTGCACGGCTGTGCCGGGGCGCTGGTGGCCGGCGGTGCCGGCGCTGCGGCGACAACCGACAGGCGCGGCGCCGGCACCGTGGTCTCGGACAGAGCGTTGGAATTCAAGGTCACCAACGCCATCTACGACGACAAGGAATTGAGCGAGCTGGCGCATATCAACATCACCAGTTACAACAACGTCATTCTTCTCACCGGCGAAGCCCCGACCGAGGCACTGCGTAATCGTGCGGCCGAACAAGCCCGCAACGTCGCCAATGTTCGCTTGGTGTATAACGAAGTCGCCGTCATGCCGCCCACCTCGACCAAGGTGCAAAGCCGCGACAGCTGGATCACCACCAAAATCAAAACCCGCCTCATCGGCAACGAAGGCGCTGGCGGCAGGCGCATCAAGGTCGTGACCGAACGCAATGTCGTGTACCTGCTCGGCCTGGTCACCCGCACCGAAGCCGCCAAGGCCACCGAACTGGCCCGCACTGTGGACGGCGTGGAACAGGTAGTGACCTTGTTCGAACTCCAGGATTGAGGCGCGACAGCACGCATGAATAGCGTCCTCTTTCTGGCTGAGCTGCAGCGGATTAGCGGTGCAGGCAATATCCTCACCGATCCCGCCGATTGTTGGCCCTACGGCTATGACAACAGCCGTCGCCAAGCACTCCCCGACGCGGTGGTGTTCGCGGTCTCGCATGAACAAGTGCAGGCGGTGGTCCAGCTGTGTCAGGCCCATGAAGTTTCCTTGGTGGCACGCGGCCGCGGCACCGGCACCACCGGTGCCACCGTCCCGGTACGCGGTGGTGTAGTGGTGAGCTTCGAGCGCATGAACCGCATCCTACGCACCGACCCCGCGAACCGCGTGATGGTGGTGGAACCGGGCGTGACCAATCAAGCGGTGCAAGAGGCCGCCGCAGCGCACGGATTTTTTTGGCCGCCCGACCCCACCAGTGCGGCATTTTGCAGCGTGGGTGGCAATCTTGCCTACAATTCGGCCGGTCCGCGCGCGGTGAAATACGGCACCCCGCGCGAAAACACGCTGGGACTGCGCGCCATCACCGGCACCGGCGCGGACATCCGCACCGGCGTCTACACCACTAAGGGCGTAGTGGGTTACGACTTGACACGCCTGCTGATCGGCTCGGAAGGCACCTTGGCGCTGATCACCGAAGCGACACTGAAACTCACCCCGTTACCGGAAACCCAGCGCACGCTGCAAGCGGTCTACCGCGACATGCACAGTGCGGCGTGCGCTGTCTCGCGCATCATGGCCCAACCGGTGACACCTTATGCGCTGGAATTCATCGACGGCCGCGCCATCGACATGATTCGCCACTACACGCAAGCCCGCTTACCGGACCAGGCCGGCGCCATGTTGATGATTGAAGTGGACGGCTTGCGCGCCAGCATGGAAGCGGCGATACAAAGCATCATGGAAGCCGCCCAAGACGATGGACTGCTGGACATCACCGTAGCGCGCAACGCGGAAGAGACCGCTGCGCTGTGGCAGACGCGCAAGGCATTGTCACCGGCATTGCGCACTATCGCGCCGAAGAAAATCAACGAGGATGTGGTGGTCCCGGTCTCGCGCATGGCGGAGTTGATTGGCGGCCTGGAGCAACTCGCGCAACGCCATGCCATCACCATCGTCAATTTCGGTCACGCCGGCAACGGCAACATCCACGTCAACTTATTGGTAAATCCCGATGATCCCGCCGAAATGGCGCGCGCCGAAGATTGCCTGGATGAGGTATTCACGCTGGTACTGCGCCTGCAAGGCACGCTATCCGGCGAACACGGCGTCGGCATAGAGAAGCGCGCGTTCGTGGCGCGGGAGATCGACCCTGTTACATTGGAACTAATGCACGGCATCAAGCGTATATTCGACCCCAAGGGCATCCTCAATCCCGACAAGACTTTGCCGGCCGCCCCTACTTCACCACCTTCAAACTAGGCTTGCCAGACTTGGGCAGAGTAGGGGAACCGTCCGGCCCGCGCGGGCCACTGTCCGCGTCATCCCGAAACACCATGCCCTCGCCGTTCTCGCGCGCGTAAATCGCCAACACCGCGCGCGGCGGCACGACCACCATTTGCGGTTCGCCGCCAAAGCGCGCGCTGAAACTGACCCCTTCATTGCTCAAGCTCAATCCCTCTACCGCGCGCGGACTGATGTTGAGTACCAGTTGACCATCGCGCACATGTTGCGTCGGCACTTCCGCACCCGGTGTCGTCGCGTCCACTAATATGTAAGGCGTAAACTCGTTATCCACGATCCATTCATACAAAGCCCGTATCAGGTAAGGGCGACTGGAACTCATCTTCTGCGTCAACGGAGACTCCTCGTTGGCACGGTTACTTGGCCAGTATGTGAGTGCGGCGCACGGCGTCGGCCACGCTCACCCGCCCGCTCTGTATGGCCTGATACAAATGCTCGAACAGCAAGCCGGGACTGCGCCCGCCCTCGTCCTGCAAGAAATAACTATGTCCTTTGATGGGATCATAGCGGGTATTGAAGTCATCACAGTCGATGGCAAAGACATTATTGGGCACTTTACTCATATCCTCGGGTCCGGTATGACCCAAGCGCCGTGACGCCACTTTGTTCTTGAGATTAGCTACTTTACTGGCACGCAAGGCAAGATCGTCGGACGCGTAATAGACCGCCACGTTACGCGCGCTGTAGCTCACTACTTCACTTTCACGACCGCGTTCCAACGATTCATTGACGATGTCCGCCGCCACCATGAATAGATTGCGGAAGATCAGCGGAACCTCTCCGCCACGATCGTACTTGGCCCAATTGACCAGCGTCTCGCGCACCACCCGATTACCCATGGAATGCGCCAGGATGTTAATACGTTTCAGACAAGGCGCCTCTTCATTCTGCGGCTGCGAGCGCCATTCCATAAACATCTCCAGCAAACGCGAGAACGCAAAGGCGCTGGCATCGGCCGATTTCTGATCGTCCCAGTAATCTTTGATGACACCGGGATCATCGTCGCAGGGCCAAATCATCGGCACCACATGAACCAAATTCTTTTGCTTCTTATCGAACAGTTTTTGCAGTACCTGGGCGCGGGGAAAGATATCGTCCTCGGGCAAATTTGAGAAGCCGTGGATGTAGACCAGAATCTGCTCTGCGGGCAACTTCTTCAGTTCCGCCATGAAATTGAAGCCGCCGAGTTCCTCGTATTCGTCCTTGCCTTCACGTTCACAGAAATACACCGACTGGCTGGACATATTGTTCTTGAAATCGAAGTCGATCTTACGACCGACGCGCAATTTCAGACTTTGCTTGATCGCGCGATTGGTAATGAACAACATGCGGACCCCTCCCTATTGCGCGCCGCCCTCACGGCGTCTCTGCATGCGCCTAGTATACGCGCCGCGCTTGCACGGTCCACCGGCGGCGGCAAATAAAAAACCGCCGCGGGGTGACCCGCAGCGGTCCATTCATACGCGCTGACTAGAAAGAGATTTGGGCTACATGCCGTCGTGCAACAAGAAACGATCATGTTGATGCTGCACTGGCTGGACGCTGATGGAGGACAGCGCCGTCTGCACGCCCAGCTGCGCCTGAGACACCTCTACTCTGTCCTTCAAAACATTGCAGAGCGCCCCTGCCGAGCACGGCGGCGTGGCCAACGAATCGATGTAATGCGGCTAGTCCTTGCCGGACGGCAAGAAATCCATGAGGTTGATGCTGGCGCCCTTAACCATGACACCGACCTTGCCGTTGGGCAGGTTGTCAAACAACGCCTTCAAAGCCGTATACTCAGCGCCTATCCATGTCACAGACTTAGCGCTGTTCCCCGCGTGGATTCTTGATTCATCCATTTGCCCACCCCGGCGGCGGGAAGCCCCTGCTAACGCCCATCTCGGCAGGTTCTGCCGGAGCCCTCAAAGACGGTGCATTTCCCGCTCGGCCGGGGTAAGGCTGTCCCGGAATCCTGCTCGGGCAAACAAGCGTTCCGCATAGGACTGCAAGGCCTGGGCCTGCGGCGGCAGCTCGATGTCATAGCACTCCAAGCGCCATAGCAAGGGCGCCAGGGCGCAGTCGACCAGCGAGAATTCATCACTCATGAAGAACGGCTTCTGACCAAAAATCGGCGCAATGACCGTAAGACTGTCGCGAATATCCTTACGTGCGCGTGAGGATTGCCCGTCATCACCTTGGGCGACCTGGTCGAGCAGCGTCATCCAATCACGTTCAATGCGGTGGATGTAGAGCTTGGTACGGGCGCGGGCAACGGGATCGACGGGCATTAGCGGTGGATGGGGATAACGCTCGTCCAAATACTCGGCGATGATCTGCGCGTTGTATAACACCAAGTCACGGTCGAACAAAGTAGGCAAGGAGCCGTAGGGATTGAGCTCTACCAGATCCTCAGGCAATGTACCGCCATCAACATCAATGACTTCCGCGCTAATACCCTTCTCTGCCAACACGAGTCGCACGCGGTGACTGTAAGGGCAAGCAGGGCCCGAATAAAGTGTCATCACCGGTCTTCTGCTGGCTATGGTTGCCATACACACTACTCCGCTAGTTCTGCATCATTGCACCAACATCCACGTAGAAATCCACGTGGAATGACTCGCACACCGGCCCACACACCTTTCGTGTCGGGCTGCCGCGCGATCCGTGCTAACGAGGGCTGGCATTATAGCGCAACGGAACAACGCCGGGGGCACTGACTCACTTAACCACTAAAGTGCCGCGATACATGCGCATTTGACAGGTAAAAAGATAGTCACCGGGACGAGGCGGGGTAACGCGCAATTCGCGCGTCTGGTTCAAGGGCAACTCCGCACTGACGCCCAGTTCATCGAAAATGACTCGTTCAGCGCATGGCGAGGGGTCCTTGCGCAAGAAACGTAGCAATAAGGGCTGGCCAGCCACGGTTTCAATACGCGCCGGCGTATAGACACCATCCGCCACCAGCACGTCGATGACCGCATTTTCAACCCGCCGGGCGGCCGGGCGGGTAAGCCAAAACCACCATACAATCAGCGCGATCGCGACCGCGCCGCCGACATTGACCAGTACTGTCGTCATGCCCGCGCCTCAGGCTTGAACCACCGCAATCGATTGGCGTTGGAGACCACCGTCACCGACGACAAGGCCATCGCCGCGCCGGCGATAATGGGACTGAGCAGGACACCGAACAAGGGATAAAGCACACCGGCCGCCACCGGAATACCCAAGGTATTGTAGACAAAGGCGCCGAATAGATTCTGTTTGATATTCCGCAAGGTGGCGCGCGAAATGGCGATGGCATCGGCCACCCCATGCAACGAACCACGCATTAAGGTCACGTCGGCGCTTTCGATAGCCACATCGGTTCCGGTGCCGATGGCGTAACCCACATCGGCGCGTGCCAGCGCGGGCGCATCGTTAATGCCGTCACCCACCATGCCCACCACTGCGCCGCGCGCTTGCAACGCCGCCACTTTGTCCGCTTTATCGGCCGGTAACACTTCGGCATACACTTCATCCACGCCCACTTGCCGCGCCACCGCC
>CALZJG010000083.1 GCA_945787555.1 uncultured Chromatiaceae bacterium
ACTTTGACGCTAAACATGAATTATGCGTATCAGCGCGCGGAAGACGACGCAACGAACACCGATGCCGGCAACGCACCACGCCAGCAACTCTACAGTCGACTCGATTGGAAGTTGGCTGAGGGCTGGTCGCTGCATGGACAAGCCAATCATATCGGTAAACGTCGTCGCGTGGCCGGCGATGCACGCCCCGCGTTGGACGGCTATACCACCGTTGATGCCACCCTACGTCACTCGCTCACCAGTAAGCTTGAAGCAGCGGCCTCTGTGCACAACATCTTTGATGAGGATGCCAGAGAGCCTAGTTCGGCACCCGGGCTTATTCCGAATGATTTGCCGCTCGCCGGACGTTCTATCTTCGGGGAACTACGTTATCAATTTTGAGCGTCAAGTCGATTCTGTTTCGGCGGGTCTTCGCTTTCATGCAATGCCACTTGAGTTGATAGACTCGACTGCCCCTTCGATACAGGAAGGGGGATTTTCACGGTGAACTTAGACCCGACCCCCTGAGTGCTATCGACCGTAACCGTCCCACCCATCAAAGCACAAAGACTACGGGTGATACTTAGCCCCAAGCCCGTCCCACCGTATTCGCGTGTGGTGCTCATATCAGCCTGTCTGAACTCTTCAAAGATATAGGCCTGCTGCTCCGGCGTCATACCTACGCCCGTATCGTTGACGGACACGAACAGCCCGGTATCATTTCTTTTCGCATCTATCGTCACGCGCCCTGCCTTAGTGAACTTTGCCGCATTGCTAAGCAGGTTTGTAATGATCTGCCTGAGCTTCGAGACATCCATCATCACAGCCTGCCCACCGTCATCGACAATAACGTCGAGCTGATTATCATTCTTTTTAATTAGGATACGCGCCGTATCGACCACCTCGTCGATCAGTTCCCCTAAATCCACCGGTTCTAACCACAATTCCATTTTACCGGCTTCAATTTTGGCCAGGTCTAGAATGTCGTTGATCATGCGTAGTAGGTTATTCGCCGCATTGCGTACTCGGGTCAGATCAGAAATCACCTCCTCTTTACCGTCAACCTCCATCTCCTCGATCACCATCTCCGTGTAGCCGATAATGGCATTCAAGGGCGTGCGAAGTTCGTGGCTCATATTGGCCAAGAATTCGGACTTGTGTCGACTCGCCGCCACCGCTTGATCGCGCGCCTCCACCAATTCGCGGGTACGCTGTGAAACACGGGCTTCCAAGGTGTCATTCTGCTCGCGCAGCTGTCTGTCACGCTCATCCAGCGAGGCCATCATTGTGTTGAAAACACCGGCCATACGCCGCACTTCATCCGGCCCCGTGACAGCAGCACGCACCATGCCCTGTCCTGTTTCCGTTTTCTTCATGAGATCGGACAATTCTTGCAACGGTGTGGTAATGCGATTGACGATGATCCTCAACATAAACAATAGCAGCACGGCAAAAAACAATGACACCCCGACATTGTTAACAAAGATGCCTGTTTGAGCTTCTCGCAGAGCCGCCTTCCCCATCACCACATGCACGTAGCCGATCCGCTCGCTAACGGGCGCCTCCAATTGAAATGGAGATTCATCCACTATCTCGGTTTGCAGCCTTGAATATACTGGCGCCACAAAATTGAGCGTGTTACTCGTTTCATGCGCCAGCCATGCTCCGTTCCTCTCGGAAAATTCATCGCGCAATAAATTCGGGCGCCATTCCGGCTCTCCACCTTCCTTCAATAACGTTTCGTCGTCGATAGAATAGATCGCCACATGAATCACATTAGGGAATGATAAGGCCGCGTTGGCGGCGTCCGCGGCATTTTCTTTGGACGAAAATAACAACGCCAAAATACTTTGCGCTGAAAAAGTCTCGGCGGTCTTCAACCCTTGATTGGTCAAGTTCTCCCTCACTGAGCGGCTTTCCAGCCATGCCGTGGTCAGCGAGGCCGCCAGTGCCATGCAAATTACTCCAACCGTCACCGTGAACGACAACTGTCGACGGATACTGATTTCAGGAGGGAGTAAGCGCTCGAATATGTCCATGGATGGGCCTTCAGGGCATGGGGAACTTAAGCGTGTACTCACGCTGCTGCTCTGAAGAGAGTCTCAAGCCCAGGTGATCCGCAGTGCGTAGATTGATCGCCGCCTGAACATCACGCAGGGGCCGCAATCTGTCACGGTCCGGCTCGACCTGAGCATTGGATCGCTGCAAAGCTAGCCGCGCAAGTGCCTTCCCCATTAACACGTTATCAGGATAAAGGGAAAATAACGCGCCGCGCTTTGCATGGGCCGGATTACCGGAAAAAACTACCAGATTCCTATTCCAAGCCTCCTTCAATATCAGCGGCAATATCACACTATCATCCACGCTACTGGCATCCGGCATCAGCCAAATGGCATCCTCCATAGGCTTGGATACACGTAGAATATCCCGATAGAGTAAGGCGGAGTCCTTGATGTTCTTCGATTGATAAGACAGGAGCTCTACGCCAGCCAATCTGGCGGATGCCTTGGCGAAATCGATTACCCAGGCGCTGATTGTGGGGTTATAAACCACATGCACACGCTTTACCTGAGGAGCCAATTTCTTCAGTTGGGAAAAATACACTTCCGGCGCTACCGCCAGGGTGACGCCGCTCATATGCGGTTTGAGATCCTGTGGCGTGAGCAACAAGGCCCCGACCACCACCGGCTTTTCGAAGGCGACCCCGTCCGCGGTGACCAATCCCCTCCGACCCAAAGCAATAATGACGTCCACATCCTTGAGCACGAGCTGGCTCATAGCATTATTAGTCTTTTGATCGTTACTCAGAGGAATGAGAGTCAATGGATCGGAAAATTCGTCAGCGATACCATCGATTATGGCGCTGAATATACCTCTGTAGGGCTCGGGCATATCGGGATAGAGGACTGCCACGCGTGGCGCCGCGCTCACGCCATGGGCATATGACAAGATTGAAACGAATATAAGTAGACGGAGGAGGCGAGTCCACGCTGCGCGCCGCGCCATAATACCAATCCATGAATCTTCCATGACCCACGCACGAATGCGCCACCCATGGACGATTCTATTTCTTAACGCCAATAAACACAAACAATCATGGACAAGGCGAATGACGGCAATCAACTGGGTGGATTGGGCACTTTGATCCGCCCGCCTCGCGCCCGATGACCTTCGCTCTTGAGGCAATATCCCAACCACTCGGCCAAGAAACGGTTGACTATGGTCTTCTCCCGCTGCTGCAACATGCGCGGATTGGGATAAGGGTACCAGGGGAGGAAGCGGTTGTAGTTCTGATAAGCGACGACTTCGGCGACGCGGGCATCGTGATAGATCCTCACCACAATGTAAGGATCGCCGCCCAACTGAGCGCTTAGCCCAAGTGGCTGGGAAATACTGAGCGTAGTGGTGAATTTGGTCCGTTCCTGTATGTTGAGCGCGAACCGCGATGGCCTCTCGATATCGACACCGACCGATAGCCCGCCCTCCAATTCCGGAAACAAAGCCATGAGACCCGCGTAATTACGCTCATAGAGGCCGAAGGTCTCATACTTACCGTACTTCACTCAAATCTCCACTGGTCAATGCCGATACCTATGCAGCTATATATAATAGCATCAGTGATTCTATCGACCCGCTTTCGCCATATATTTAGCGCTTGGCAGCCATGCGTCGCTATGCGTCTTTGCCTCCCATCGCCTTCACAAAGGGTTCAATGATATCCATGGGCAAGGGAAAGACAATCGTCGAATTGTTTTCCCCGGCGATCGCCGTCAGCGTCTGTAAGTAACGCAGATGCAGCGCCTGTGGAGCGCCGGACAGGATACGCGCCGCTTGCAGCAATCTTTCCGACGCCTGCAATTCACCTTCGGCATGGATCACCTTGGCGCGCCGCTCGCGCTCCGCCTCCGCCTGTCTGGCGATGGCCCGTATCATGGTCTCGTCGATATCGACATGTTTGATCTCCACATTTGCGACCTTTATACCCCAAGCCTCGGTTTGTTCGTCAAGTATGCGCTGCACATCCGCGTTGAGCGAATCTCTCTCAGCCAGCATATCATCCAACTCATGCTGACCCAATACGGAACGCAACGTAGTTTGCGCCAATTGACTGGTCGCGGCCTCGAAGTTTTCCACTTGAATGATGGCTTTTTGTGCATCCATCACACGGTAGTAGATTACCGCATTGACTTTTACCGAAACATTGTCTCTGGAAATGACATCCTGGCTGGGTACATCCATGACAATGGTGCGCATATCGACACGCACCATCTGTTGCAGCACGGGGATGATGATGATCAATCCCGGTCCCTTTACTTTCCAAAAACGCCCCAGCATGAAGACCACGGCGCGCTCGTACTCGCGCAAGACGCGAAAGGCGCTGGCCAACAATGCGACGATCAAGCCAATTATGACAATTGCGGTATAGGAAATAGCCATGGTTAGTTCCCCTATAGGTGTTTCATGAAGGTGTGACAAGCAACGTCAAACCGTCGACCGCCGTCACCCGTACCTTTTGTCCTGTTATCAGCGGTGCCTCGCTACGCGCGCGCCACATCTCGCCGTGAACATGCACACGACCTTCGGCATCTTGCCAATCGACAACCTCACCCGTGCTGCCAAGCATCTCTTCTTGGCCACTGACCACGGGACGCGACCGTGCCTTTAAGGCCAAGCCGATGGTCGCGATGACAAACACCGCGCTCAACAAGCTGAAAGGAACTATTACCGACAACGAGATGCCATACCCCGGCACGTCGGTTTCCAATAAAATTACCGAGCCGACCACGAAGGCGATTACGCCCCCAACTCCCAGAATTCCGAAACTGGGCATCACCGCTTCCGCAATCATGAAAGCAATACCCAGCATGATCAACGCCACCCCGGCGTAATTGATCGGCAAGACTTGAAAGGCGAACAGGGCGAGTAACAGACTGATGGCCCCCACCACGCCGGGCACCATCATGCCGGGATTGGCGAACTCGTAGATCAAGCCATAAATACCGATGAGCATCAATATATAGGCAATATTGGGATCGGTGATCACCGCCAGCAACTGCGATCGCCAGTCGGGTTCGATCTCTTCCACGAGCAAGGCCGCCACGTGCAAGACTCTGTCCTGACCCAGCACATTCACACTGCGACCTTCCAGTTGACTCACCAGATCGGGCACATCTTTGGCAACGATCTCAATTACGCCTTGCATGAGTGCATCTTCAGCGCTCAGGCTCGCGGCGTCACGCACCGCTTTTTCTGCCCACTCAACGTTGCGACCGCGCATCTTGGCCAAACCTTGTATGTAGGCCACGGCGTCGTTGACGATTTTCTTGGTCATGGCATCGCCGCTGCCCGCAGCAGGCGTCGCCGGATCGGGAGGAGTCTTGTCCTTGCCATCACCGGGAGTGAGCGGCGTCGCGATTTGCACCGGCGTCGCCGCGCCGATATTGGTCGCCGGCGCCATCGCGGCCACATGACTGGCGTACAAGATATAAGTGCCGGCACTGGCCGCACGCGCGCCGCTGGGGGCAACATAGGTCACGATCGGCACGGGAGATTGGATGATGTCTTGAATGATGTCGCGCATCGCCGCATCCAGTCCACCCGGCGTGTTCAAACGCAACACCACCACGGCTGCACCCTCCTCAGCCAGGCGTTCCACATTGCGATGCACGTAATCACTGGTGGCAGGGCCGATAGCGCCTTCGACATGCAGCACGGCGACCTTCTGGCCAACCGCACTCGACCACGCTCCAGGCAGCAATAGCGCAAGCAACGCGAGCATCGAAAGATATCTACGCATAGGCAAAATCACCCCGTCTCCGCGCAGTTAGAACATACTCTCTTTAGACACAGGGTGCGAGCCAGGTTCGGCGCGCGACCTGTGAATTGTGCCTCTCGCGCCAAGTCTGCTAAAGTTCGCTAGTTGTATACTTGAACGACACTCACTACGATGACGCAAACCATGCCCTCGCGCCCCTCCGGCGGCGCCACCTTAGTTCTCGCCACCATCGCCCTGGCGGCGGTGCTACTCGGGATCTATCAATGGATCGCACTCACCGAGCTACGTCTCAATCATGAAGCACCCATCTGCGACCTCGGCGCCAATCTAGATTGCGGCGCCGTGTGGAACTCCCCCCTCGCCGACACTATCCACCAATACACCGGCATGCCTTTCGCTGCCTGGGGCGTGGCATGGGGGCTGGTCATGTTCGTGCTAGCGTTGGAAATACGCATACGGGGTCGGCATCACGCTGCGCCCAACGATGCCATACTTGCGTTACGACTCACCAGCGTCGTGGGCGGGTTGATTTCTATCGCGCTGCTCGTTTACAGCGTAATGCTCGGCATGTACTGCATCACCTGCATCATATTCTACGTTTTGGTGATCGGTGCGTTGATGCTGAGCTTTCGTGGTATCGCCTTGCCGCATAAACCGTGGCCGGCCGCCGTCATGCATGGTGGCGGCATGTTGCTGGTCGTGCTCGCGTTGCTGCTTTATCCCGGCCTGCAAACACCCAAGCAAGCGTTGACCGCAGCGTCCCTCGGCGATGTTGCAGATGAAGGCACCGGTGAGGATACGCTAGCGACATTTCTCACTTCGCTGGATCCGCAACTGCAACAAGTCATCAGCAACGCGCGCGCCATCTATCTCGACGCACCGCTCTTGGAACAGGCCAAGGAGACGGGACGTTTCGTCCATGGTACCGCGCGCGCGCGCCTCCATCTCGTCGATTGGGTGGATATCCGATGCCCACACTGCAAGAACCTTGAGCTCGCCTTGAACGAGATACGTAATCTCACACCCGCTGGCAGTTGGAGCGAGGAAGCGCGCCATTTCCCGCTCGATAAAGAGTGTAATCCACATATCCCGCGCGGCGATGGCACGGGCGTGGCCTGCTTGGCCGCACGTGCGTTGATCTGCCTCGGCGGTTCACCACGAGGCATGCAAGTACGCGAGGAACTGTTCGCCAATCAGCGTAAACTCACCAGCGAACGCATTTGGGAAATAGCCGCCCCAACCAGTACGCAGCGCCATGACCTGGAAGGCTGCGTCAATTCACCTGAAACGGAGGTCGCGCTGCAAGGCGATATTGAATTCGCGGTTAAGCACGGCATTGAGGGCACGCCCATGGTAGTCGTCAACGGCCGCCAAATTCCCCCGCTGCCACCCTTGCTCTATGCCCTGATCATCGCCGGCGGCAATCCCAACGCCAAGGGCTTCAGCGTGCTGCCACCGCCGCGCGCGGAACTACCCTGACCCTAGCCCATGAAGAACCAAAGCTGCGCCTCGCCGAGTGAAGCCAGCGCCCTCGATGTCGTCACGGCGCGCCAGCGAATACTGGAGACCCTATCCGCGCTAACGGATACCGAACACGTCACGCTGCGCGCCGCCTTGGGCCGCGTACTCGCAGCTAGCGTGCACGCCGCGCACAGCGTTCCTCCTCACGACAACTCCGCCATGGATGGTTATGCCTTATGCAGCGCGGATTTGCCTGGTAACGGCACTAAGTCGTTGGCCGTCATCGGCACAGCCTACGCCGGCGCGCCCTACTTATCACCTGTCCACGCCGGGGAATGCGTCCGCATCATGACTGGCGCCGTCATCCCTCCCGGTTGTGACACCGTCGTCATGCAAGAACAGGTTGAACCGCAAGCCGACGATCGAGTTAGCATTCAAAGCGGGCATCGCGGTGGCGAGCATGTACGCAAAGCCGGTGAAGACTTGATGGCAGGAGACAGGGTCTTATCCCCTGGTAGACGTCTCACGCCCGCCGACCTCGGCCTTATCGCCTCATTGGGTTTGGATAAGGTGGGCGTCGTGCGCCAACCACGTGTGGCCATGTTCACCAGCGGCGACGAGTTGCGAGAGATCGGCACAAAGTTGCCGACGGGCTGCATCTATGACAGCAACCGTTACACACTCTATGGCATGTTGAAGCAGCTGGGTATCGAGCCAATCGAACTAGGCATTGTGGCCGATCGTCGTGACGCGCTGAAAGCCACATTGCGTCATGCCGCCGCCCATGCCGATGTCATCATCAGCACCGGCGGCGTATCGGTGGGCGAGGCCGATTATGTGCGTGATACATTGGCCGAACTGGGTAACGTACATTTTTGGAAGGTCGGCATGCGTCCCGGTCGCCCCTTCGCGTTTGGCGCCATCGCTGAAGCCTGGTTCTTCGGTCTGCCGGGCAACCCCGTCTCCACGATGGCGACTTTCCACCAGTTCGTGCAGCCCGCGTTGCGCAGACTCGCGGGCGAACAGAATCTAGCGACTTTGCGCTTGCAAGTACCTTGTATCACGCCGCTCAAGAAACGTCCCGGCCGCATGGAATTTCAACGCGGCATCCTGGAAAGCGACGCCAACGGCCACACCGTGGTGCGCAGCACCGGCGAGCAAGGCTCAGGCATACTGAGCTCCATGAGCAAGGCCAATTGCTTCATCATTTTGCCTGTCGAGTGCGGCGATGTCACGACAGGCACCCTGGTGGATGTGCAACCCTTCCAATAACCCGCACTACAGCGACGTCATGACTGCTTGCGCTGAGATTTCTTCTTGCGTGCCAGGGTCACTTTCTCGACCGGCTTAGCGGCTCGCTGCGGTACCGACCTCTTCGAGGTTATCTCACCGCGTTGCTTGTTGGCCTTACGCTCGTCCCGCAACGCCTTAGTCGCGTCCCTGAGCGCCAGGGCCAGCTCTTTGATCTTTTGTTTGAGCAGGCCTTCCTTTTGCTTGGCGTGTTCCTTCACCTCCTTGGTCTTGTCACGCGCGGCTTGCTCCTTGGCGCGGGCATTTTCCGCTGCCTCGCGCAACTTGGCCTTGATGGCGCGGTCCCTGACTACCACCGCCTGCACCGTGCGTCGCCGGGCGCGGCGTTTCTTGCCGGGTGTGGCAACGGCCGAATTCTTCTTCTCTTTCGACATGGCGAGCTCTCCTGCCCATCTCGCAACGGTAGCGCGAATTAAAGCACGTCGAGTGCTGGGTAGACACCAATTACCGCTGTATAGTGTGACTATGTAACAGACTATAGCCTGTTCTATTCTAGGCTATAGGGGGTAAGCACCATGAACAGCGCCACCCAACACATCGTTGCTCGCTGGGAGCACTTCCCCCATCAAGCGGACATGGGAATCCGGGGCGTGGGCGTGACGCTCGCCGAGGCCTACGCGATGGCGGCGCGCGCCCTCACTGCCATCGTCACCGATCCGGACACCGTCCTACCCCGCTACGAGATTCCCATCGAGGTGCATGAAGTAGATGATGAGTTGCTGTTCGTCGACTTCCTCAATGCGCTGATCTATGAAATGGCCACCCGCAACATGTTGTTTACCCGCGTCGATGTCGCCATCAACCAGCATCGAGTCAGGGCCATCGCACACGGCGAAAATGTCGATGTGGCGCGGCATCAGCCGGCCGTGGAAGTCAAAGGCGCCACCTATACCGAGTTGCATGTCGGCCAGTGCGAAGACGGGCACTGGATTGCACAATGTGTCGTGGACGTGTAGCGCCAGCGGCGTCTGCCCAACGAACGGAAGGAGCACATCATGGATCGCGGTCAATTCACCAGACTAGACGAATATGCCTGGCGCGTGGAACCCTTTGGCGCCATGCGCGTGCCAGTCATCATCTACGCCAGCGAGCGCTTGATCGACGACATGGATCAAAAAGTATTCGAACAGGCCACTAATGTGGCCACCTTGCCCGGCATCGTCAAGGCCAGTTATGCCATGCCCGACGCCCATTGGGGCTACGGCTTTCCGATCGGTGGCGTGGCGGCGTTCGATCCCCTTGAGGACGGCGTGGTGTCCGCAGGCGGAGTCGGCTTTGATATTTCCTGTGGCGTGCGCACGCTGACGACCGGGCTGACCCGCGACGACATCCTGCCGGTGCAACGCCAACTGGCGGACATGCTTTATTACAGCGTGCCCGCCGGGGTAGGCAGCACCGGCGCCATCCATCTCAACAATAAGGAGATGGACGCCATGTTGAGCGGCGGCGCACGTTGGGCAGTGGAGCAAGGCTATGGGCACAACGAAGATCTGCAGCGCATAGAAGAGCAGGGCTGCATGAGCGGCGCGGTTCCAGCCGAGGTATCCGAGCATGCCAAGAAACGCCAACGCGCCGAAATGGGCACGCTGGGTTCGGGCAATCACTATCTCGAAGTGCAACAGGTCACGGACATCTACGCGCCGCAGGCCGCCCAGGTGTTCGGGCTGAAAACAGGAGATGTCCTGGTGAGCATACACTGCGGCTCGCGCGGTCTCGGCCATCAAATCGGCACCGAATTTCTGAAAAAAATGGCCCTCGCAGCAAGCGAGCACGGCATCACCCTCCCCGACCGCGAGCTGGCCTGCGCACCGATCAACTCTGCTGTGGGTCAGAGCTATCTCGGCGCCATGCGCGCGGGCATCAATTGCGCGCTGGCCAATCGACAAATCATCACCCATTTGACGCGGCATGCGTTCAGCGAGCTTCTGCCTCACGCCGATCTACGCCTGCTATACGACGTATCACACAATACCTGCAAACTCGAAGAGCACGAGGTGGACGGTCGTAAACGCCGGCTATTCGTGCATCGCAAGGGCGCCACGCGCGCTTATGGACCGGGCCACCCCGAAGTTCCGGACGCTTACCGCGCCGTCGGCCAACCGGTGTTGGTCGGCGGCACGATGGGCACCGCCTCCTACATCTTGGTCGGCGCGGCGGGCAGCGAGTCATTGTCATTCGGTTCGGCCTGTCACGGCGCCGGACGCGCCATGAGCCGTCATCAAGCCACCCGGCAATGGCGCGGGCGTGAATTGGTCGACCAACTGGCAGAACGCGGCATCCTGATACGCAGCCCCTCCACCCGTGGCGTGGCCGAAGAGGCACCCGGCGCCTATAAAGATGTGACGGCGGTGATCGAGGCAACTGCTGCCGCGGGCCTGGCTGGAAAAGTCGCACGCCTGGAACCCCTGATCGTCGTGAAGGGATGACACCATGCCGGTGCACAATGTCGATATCGCAGAGATCTTCGAGCAGATCGCGGACCTGCTCGACATTCAAGGCGACAATCCTTTTCGCATCCGCGCCTACCGCAATGCCGCCCGCACCGTGCGCGACCTGGGCACCGAACTCAGTGCGCTGAAAATACAAGGTGTCGATCTCACGCGTCTACCCGGTATAGGTAAAGACCTGGCCGACAAGATTAACGAGATACTACGTACCGGCGGCACCACCGCATTGAAAAAGCTCAAACAGGCCACGCCGCGCGGCCTCCCTGAGTTACTGAAGCTACCCGGTTTGGGACCGAAGCGCGTCAAAGCGCTGCAAGAGCAACTCGACATCCACACCCTAAAACAACTGCGCGCCGCTGCTGCCAGTGGAAAGGTGCGCTCGTTGCCGGGTTTTGGCCCGAAAAGCGAGCAGCAAATACTCCAAGCCATCGAGACACAGCTGAGCGCATCAGCACGTATGTTGCTGGCCACGGCGGCCCAGTACGCGCAATCGCTGATGGAGTATCTGCATCAAAGCAAGGCGGTGCAGGAAGTGGTGGTGGCCGGTAGTTATCGTCGCGCCAAGGAAACCGTCGGCGATTTGGATATTCTTGTCACTGCCGCTAAAACCAGCGATGTGATGTCGCGGTTCGTGAGCTATGACGAGGTCAAGAGAGTCCTCGCTCACGGTGAGACGCGCGCCACGGTGATTTTGCGCAGCGGGCTGCAAGTGGACTTGCGGGTCGTCCCACCGGTGAGTTTCGGTGCCGCACTGCATTACTTCACCGGCTCCAAGGCACACAACATCGCCGTGCGTCGTCTTGGTCAACAGCGCGGAATGAAGATCAATGAGTATGGCGTATTCAAAGGCGACCAGCGCATCGCCGGCGCTAGTGAAGCGTCGCTATTCGAGAGCGTCGGACTGCCCTTCATACCCCCAGAGCTGCGCGAGGGCCGTGGTGAAATCGAAGCCGCCACGCGTGACACTCTGCCCACCCTCATCGAACTCAAACACCTCAAGGGTGACCTGCACAGCCACAGCAAGGCCAGCGATGGCCATCACACCCTGCGCGAACTGGCTGAGGCGGCAAACAAGGCCGGGCTGAGCTACCTCGCCATCACCGAGCATTCCCGCCACCTCAGCGTCGCGCACGGACTGGATGAGAAGCGCCTTTCAGGACAAATCGAGGCCATCGACCGGCTCAACGAAGAGCTCAAGGGCATCACCCTGCTCAAGGGCATCGAGGTCGACATTCTCGAAGACGGCGGCCTCGACTTACCTGATACCATCCTAAGCCGTCTGGATTTAGTGGTCGGGGCCGTGCACAGCCAGTTCAACTTGCCGCGTAAACGGCAAACCGAACGCCTCGTGCGCGCCATGAATCAACGCTATTTCACCCTACTCGCCCATCCCAGTGGCCGCTTGCTGGGTAAACGCAAGGCCTATGAGGTCGACATGGAACGCATTATCAAAGAAACGAGTCAAAGAGGTTGCCACTTGGAACTCAATGCCCAACCGCAGCGGCTAGATCTGAACGACATACACTGTAGAATGGCGAAGGACGCAGGGGTATTGGTGAGTATCAATTCCGACGCCCATCGCAGCGGCGATTTCGCCTATTTAACCTACGGGGTAGGACAAGCGCGGCGTGGTTGGTTGGAAACGAAAGATGTACTCAATACGCGCGCCCTTGCGCAGTTGCGTCCCTTACTCAAACAGACCATGGGGTGAACGGCTTGGAGACAACGATCTTATGACTAGATGTTCTTGCTCGTTCCCGTCGCCAACCTAGCAGGCGTGACAGGTTCAGGCAATGGCCATAGTAGGTTTTTCTAATGTGTCGTAAAACAGTAACTGATAGCTTGTTTCATGACTCATTAGGCTAGGAGGTGCAACATGAACACCGCCGCAAAAACCGTGGACGTGCAAACTGGCGATGCGCTCATCATCGTCGATATCCAAAATGACTTTTTGCCAGGCGGCAGCCTGGCGGTACCCGGTGGCGATGCGGTCGTCGCGGTACTCAACGACTACATCGATATCTTCGAGCGCAAGGCCCTGCCCATCATCGCCACGCGCGACTGGCATCCCGTCAATCATTGCTCCTTCCAGGCGCATGGCGGAACCTGGCCGTCGCATTG
Organism: uncultured Chromatiaceae bacterium; assembly: GCA_945787555.1. Lineage (GTDB taxonomy): Bacteria > Pseudomonadota > Gammaproteobacteria > DRLM01 > DRLM01 > CALZJG01. The sequence continues at coordinate 13,096 of CALZJG010000083.1, forward strand.
CGTGGCCAACACGCACGGTGCAGAGTTCGCGCCCGGACTGCATTTGCCGCCCGACGTCACCATCATCTCTAAGGCTGCCACACCGGAACTGGACGCCTATTCCGGCTTTCAAGGCACAGGTCTCGATGCAGTCTTGCGTTCACTCGGTGTGCGGCGGGTATTCGTGGGTGGACTGGCAACGGATTATTGTGTGCTCAACACCGTGCTCGATGCCTTGGAACAGCAGTATCATGTATTCCTGCTCAACGATGCAGTGCGCGCGGTCAATCTCGAACCCGACGACGGCGTGCGGGCGCAAAATACAATGATTGAGCAAGGCGCGCTGCCTGTGCAATGCCGACAACTGCAATGATCCGACCCCAGCCCTGCTGCGACAGCGCGCTGCTCACTGATTTATATCAACTCACTATGTTGCAGGGCTACTTGCAGCATGACATGCACGAGACTGCCGTATTCGAATTCTTCGCGCGCAAGCTTCCTCAGCAGCGCAGCTTCCTGGTCGCCGGCGGCCTGGAGCAAGCGCTCGACTACTTACTTAACCTACACTTCAGCACCGAGGAACTGGCTTGGCTGGAATCGACCAAAAAGTTCACCGCGCGGACCCTAGACTACCTCGCCGAGTTTCGCTTTCACGGTGAAGTCCATGCCATGCCGGAAGGGACTTTGTTCTTCAGCGACGAGCCGATCTTGCGCGTCACCGCACCTTTGCCGGCCGCGCAACTCATCGAAAGTCGCTTGATCAATCTGTTGCACTTCCAAACACTGATTGCTTCCAAGGCGGCGCGTTGCGTGCTGGCCGCGCCCGATAAACTACTGGTCGATTTTGGGCTGCGCCGCGCGCATGGCGCGGAAGCCGGACTGCTGGCCGCGCGTGCCGCTTACATTGCCGGATTTTCGGGTACCGCCACGATCGCCGCGGGCGCCGTATTCGGCATCCCCACGTTCGGCACCATGGCGCACTCCTTCATCCAAGCCCACGACGATGAAGTGACCGCCTTCGAGCGCTTCGCCAGCGCCAATCCCGGTGCCGTGGTGTTGCTCATCGACACCTACGACACGGAGGCGGCGGCGCATAAAGTTGTAGAGCTGGTGCCGCGCCTTGCCGAGCGCGATATCACTGTACAAGGAGTACGCATCGACAGCGGCGACCTGGCCGAGCACGCGCGGCGCGTACGAACGATATTGAATCAAGCCGGCCTGCACAAGGTGACCATTTTCGCGAGCGGCAGCATCGATGAATATCTGTTGGAGCAACACGCCGCTGAGCAAGTGCCGATAGACGGTTACGGAGTGGGCACCCATCTGGACACTTCCGCCGACGCGCCCTACTTGGACTGCGCCTATAAATTACAGGAATATGCCGGGTTGGCTCGCCGCAAACGCTCGGAAGGCAAGGCCACCTGGCCGGGCCGCAAACAAGTTTATCGTTGCTTTGATGCGCAGGGGGTGATGTGCGGCGACACCGTGACGGTGGCCGGCGCCGCTGAGGAACTCGAAGGCACGCCGCTGCTACAAGCCGTGATGTCGCAAGGTCAACGGCTGGGCGAGGCACCGAGCTTAGGACAGATGCGGGACTACGCCCGGGAACAATTGCGCGCTCTGCCTGCACCCTTGCGCGCGATGGGCAGCGACGCCTCCTATGAGGTGACCATCTCACCGCTGTTGCGCGCCTTGGCGCGGGCTGTCGATAGCGCGACCGGACTAGGCCCGATCGAAGATTGAAGCAGTAAGTCTGACTCAGCGGTAATCCATGGCCCATTCAGGTTCGTCACCGTCACGGCGAACGCGCTGGTGTTCCAGTCGATATTGGACGATCAAAGCTTTGAGTCGCGCCTCGCGGCTGTCACTGGGATCGGCGAGCCAATCCGCCACTTGGCGGTAGATTACCCAACGCCACCCATCGGTGTGTGCTCTATCAGTCATCGCTGTCTCCTGATGCGTTTTTTCATGTCTGACGCAGTGTTGCAGCAGGGCATGACGGTCAGGTCACAAATCGATGACAATCCTATGGCAATCCGGCCATGCATATCGCGCAGCGCAGCAGGATTTCGTGCATCACGCTGAAAAGTGCGCTAGGCCAGAACCACACAATAACTACCATTCGCTATTGGCACCTCTGATTGATTCGTTTTCGTCATTTCGACCGAAGGGAGAAATCTTGTATCTCGCTCATTAGACAAAAACCTGCAGCAGAAGATTTCTCGCTATGCTCGAATTGACAGATTAATTAGAGGCCCCTATAGAGAGAACGGCAGCGATAGCGAATTGGCGTACCGGACTGCTCAGCACCAGTCCTTACCCAGCGAGACGATCGCGCTGTAGATCATGCTATTAGCAGCGTCAAGGACTGTATCTTAGAAGGCTTTCATGCGTGAGATGAACTCGGTTCGCGCAGGTCGACGCCTGCTCACTCGCTGAACATCGCCGCCGGTGATGCGTGCCACTACATGGGCGGCACCGTGATGAATATCGATTTGCGTGGCTGCTCCCCCTCCAATGTAGGGTACGGGCAGCCCCGGCGCGGCACATTGTGGTGATTATTCCGTCACGCTAACGCTCTCGATGACCACAGGCTCGACCGGTACATCACGATGTCCGCCCCAGGCGCCGGTGGGCACTTTGCGTATCTTCTCCACCGTATCCATACCCTCGACAACTTTGCCGAACACTGCGTAGCCGTAGCCGGACGGCGTGGCGTCCTGGTGATCGAGAAAATCATTGTCCACCACATTGATGAAGAACTGGGAAGTAGCGCTGTCCACGATCTGGGTGCGCGCCATCGCGACAGTACCACGCTGATTGTGCAGGCCGTTGCTCGCCTCGTTTTTGATGGGCTCGCGGGTCGCTTTCTGACGGAAATCTTCACCGAAACCGCCGCCTTGAATCATGAAACCGGCGATGACGCGATGAAATATCGTGCCGTCGTAATGGCCATCCTGGACGTAGTTCAGGAAATTTTCCGTGCTGAGGGGCGCGTGCTCGGCGTCCAATTCCAAGGTAATATCGCCCTGGGAAGTCTTTATCAGCACTCGGGGATGGGTGGCGGCCATGTAGATACTCCAATATTGCAAAATAACCAAAGCGCTTTTTAGCATCTAGACAGCGCCACCACAAGCCTGCTGTGACGTGCGCGCTTGCGATGACACTACGGTAATTATGACTATGCCCAGTCCTGCTTTATGAACGAGCCCAGCCAACCGTCCGCCCCCCAGTCGCCGCAACGCAATTTCGCGCTGCCCGTCATCGGCGTATTGCTGCTGACCTTGCTATTGTTTTTTACGTTCACGCGCGCACCCCATGAGGCTGGCGAGGGAATATGGGTCCAAGCCTGGCAGCACACCTCTTCGTTTCATTATCCACGCCGCGCCTTGGCCGCCGCGGTCACCGCGAATCATGTGTATGTGCTCGGCGGCATGAACGATGACGAAGAGTACGTGGCTGAGGTGGAATACGCGCCCATCCTTGCCGATGGTCACCTCGGCGCCTGGCGCATGACTTCACCCTTGCAGGAGCCGCGCTTTTATCTGGCGGCTGCCGCCATCGATGGCTGGTTATATGCCATCGGCGGCGCTTACGGCGCGCGGGGCAAGGACAATATTCCCAGCGCCACGGTGGAACGCGCACGCATACACGCCGACGGCAGTCTGGGACCCTGGCAACGCAGTGAGTATCTCACCACGCCACGCCGCGGTTTACAGACGGTGAGCCACGGCCGCCATATCTACGCCATCGGCGGTTATAACGGTGCCTTCCTCAAATCCATCGAGCAGACCCATGTGCAAGACGACGGCCGCCTCGCGGCATGGCGCGAAGACCGCGCTACGAATGTGGATCGCTACATCCATGCCGCAACCAGTCTCGGCGAGCGACTCTATCTGCTGGGAGGACATGTGCGAAGCGAAGCGCGCCTCAGCCATGACGAAGTAGAAATGGCGACCATCGACGAGGACGGAAACTTGCGCTCGTGGCGCAAACAAGCCACTGCCTTGCGCGTACCACGCTTTATCGCCTCGGCTTTTGCGCTCAATGATCATCTCTACATGCTCGGTGGTCACGATGGACGCACACGCTTACGCAGCGTTGAAGTCGCACCACTTGAGCGCGATGGTGGCGTCGGTGCGTGGTCATTCACCACGGCGCTAGAAGAACCGCGTAGCGCCCCCGCCTTGGCGACACAAGGTCATTACGTTTACGTGCTGGGGGGGATGGGCACCAGTCAGGCCTTGAGTAGCGTGGAAATGGCGCGGCAACGTCACGACGGCCAGCTTGGATACTATCGCGAGCGTGGCGAATTAGCGCTCAGAAATGCTCCCAGTCGACACGCGGCCCGGTCTCTACCAACCAGCGAGTGATTTGTCCGGCGGACAAGGGCCGACTAATGTAATAGCCCTGTGCCGCATCACAGCCTAGCGCCGCCAGTAAACACCAGGCCTGGTAAGTCACTACGCCTTCCGCCACCACTTTCAAGCCGAGGTTATGCGCCAGGTCGATGGTCGCGCGCACGATGACGTTGTCGTCGTTGTCTTCCGTCATATCGATCACAAAGGATTTATCGATCTTGATCTCATCTACGGGCAGTTGCTTGAGATAGGTAAGCGAAGCGTAGCCGGTGCCGAAATCGTCGATGGACAATCGCATGCCCAGACTATCCAACTGCTCAAGCACCTTTCTGGCATGCGAAGGGTCGCTCATCACCGCGCTCTCGGTGATCTCCAACTCCAACCATTCCGGCTTGGCGCTGCAGCCATTGATAACATCTAATACTTGGTCCGGAAAATCCTCGTCTTCAAGGTTGTGCGTGGAGATATTAACGGCCACGTTGAGGGGGTAACCGGCGGCACGCCACTTGGCGCATTGTTCCAAGGCGGTGCGTATGGTCCATATGCCCAGCGGACGGATATAGCCGGTTTGTTCGGCTAAATGAATGAAACGATCAGGAGTGAGCAGATCGTGATCGGGATGCTGCCAACGCACCAACGCCTCAACGCTGGTCATCTGGCCGGTTTTGATGTCGATCTTGGGTTGATAATGCAACACTAGTTCATCATTCTTGAGCGCTTGGTGTAATTCGCTCTTGAGTTGAAGGTTGTTATTACCGCTGACCGTGCTCTTATCGGGCTCATATATCACCTTGCTACCGTGAGTATCCTTGGCCATGCTCATGGCCAGGTCAGCGTGTTGAATCAACGCCTGCGCGTCCTTACCGTTGGCGGGATATAAGGCGATGCCCAGGCTGGCGGTAAGACTGACCTGTTGACCGTCAATCTCCAGCGGCTCACGCAAAGCATTTAACAATTTGTCCGCCACGTAACGCGCTTGTTCCGCCGAATGAGCGGTGGGCAGTAAGACTGCAAACTCATCACCGCCCAAGCGAGCGACGGTATCCGATTCGCGCAATTCACCCGACAAACGCGACGCCACCTGCTGCAATACCCAATCCCCAGCATAATGCCCCAGACTGTCGTTAACTTCGTGAAAATCATCTAAATCGATAATGAAAACCGAGAAGGGGCTTTCCAAGCGCTTGCCAGTGAGGATGCCTTGATGCAAGCGATCGTAAAACAGAATACGGTTGGGTAAACC
>CALZJG010000084.1 GCA_945787555.1 uncultured Chromatiaceae bacterium
AAATCGGAGTCAAACGCGACAAAAGACCAAAAATGCGCGGCCAAAACGCGTTATTAATTGCAATCAAGAAAATTCATTGATCAGATTCGCCGAAGCGTGGGATTGTTCAGAGGTTCCTTAACCGGCTATCCATACTCGCCATGATGCGACCGTAATTATGATCACGCAAATAGTGGCGCGTGCTCAGATAGAGTTGATTGTCATGAAAATAGAGCAGGGCGCCCGGCAGGGCGAGATATTCCCACGATTCTTGGTGGCGCCGATAGCGCGCCAGGCCGAAAATGAGGGTGGTCATCATGCGGGCATGTCCGGCCTGTATGCCAAAGCTGCCTGATGCATCCTCGGCGACAAAACTGGTCACCTCATCGATACGTTCATGCTGGGTGGCATCGTGAAGATAGATCACAAAGCGGCTCATGTAGCGCCCTCACGCAAAGTGCCCCGCATGTAGCATTGATCCTCCGTCATATCGTCGTACTCGCCGCGCAGAAAAGCTTCGCAGTCCGCCAACGTATCGGCCAGTGACACCGAGACACCCGCCATACCGCTGTGATCGGCGACCACATGAAATGGCTGGCTAAGGTAACGTTGTAGTTTGCGCGCTCTGAGAACGATGCGGCGGTCTTGCTCTGTAAGCTCCTCGATGCCCAGCATGGCGATGATGTCCTCCAACTCATGGTAACGAGCCAGGTGTTCGCGCACGCCCTCGGCGAGGGTGTAATGGCGGTCTCCCAACACATGTCTATCCATGAGTTGACTGCCCGATTGCAGGGGATCCACTGCCGGATAAATGCCCTTACCCGCTTGTCCACGTGACAGTACTACGGTGGTATCGAGGTGGCTCAATATGGCGCTAACCGCCGGATCGGTCATGTCATCGGCGGGCACGTAGACCGCTTGCACCGAGGTGATGGCGCCGTGAGTGGTCGAGATGATGCGGTCTTGCAGTTCCGCCACTTCGCTAATGAGTGTGGGTTGGTAACCGACCGTAGCGGGCATGCGACCAAGGAGCCCCGATATTTCGCTGCCCGCTTGCACGAAGCGGAATACATTATCCATGAGGAACAGCACTTCCTTGTGCAGCGTATCGCGCAAGTATTCAGCGTAGGTGAGTGCACTCAGCCCCACGCGGAAGCGCACGCCTGGGGATTCGTCCATCTGCCCAAACACCATTAGACTCTGTGGCATGACCCCTGCCGCTTGCATTTCCCGCCACAATTCGTGGCCCTCGCGTATGCGTTCTCCTACGCCGGCGAATACCGAAACACCTTTGTGCAAGTGGACGATGGCATGCATGAACTCCATGATGAGCACCGTCTTGCCCACGCCGGCACCGCCGAACAGTCCGGTCTTTCCACCACGGATGAAGGGGCAAAGTAAGTCGATGACTTTGATGCCGGTTTCCAATATTTCTTTATTGCCTATGGTTTCATGCAGCGGAGCGGGTTTGGCCAGGACATTGCGAAATTCGACGGCGGGGAGTTCAGCACCGCCGTCCAGGGGTAGGCCGAAGACGTTCACTAACCGACCCAGGCAATCAGGAGACACCGGCACATGCAGTGGCGCACCGGTGTCATACACCGTCATGCCGCGCTTCAGTCCGCTGGTGCGATGCAGGGTGATAGCACGCACATGACGTTCATCCAAATGACGATGCACTTCGAAAATATAGACGTCGTGATTGGCGCTGGTACAAAGGGCTTGATGTAGAGGGGGGAGTTGGCGGCACGCGATGTCCACAACCGGGCCTTGCACCTCGGTGATGGTGCCGATGGCATTGGTCTCCAAATTTGGCGGTATGCGTGCGTCCATGTCGCTAGCCTTGGGTCGCCTGGCCTGACCCATTCTACACCTAGGTCTGTGACCTGTATGCGGCGGGGCGAGAAAGTGGCGAACATTTCAGTCGCACACTTGTTCTAGCGGGGATAAGGCGCTAGTGTTGGTGACTAGCTAGAGTGAGATGGGTGCGGAGTTGGCATGGCGACAGTACATATGGCGAGCACATCGCGTTGCATGACTTGCTTGAGCTATTGTTTGCGCATTCCGATGAAATTGCTCTCGTAGAGGCTCATGCGGGTACTTGCGGTTAATGTCGGCTCTTCCTCCATCAAGCTCGATGTCTGGGACACCCAAGCCGAAATGCGTATCGCCCGCCTGGAAGCGCGCGGCATTGCGACTGAGCAGAGTGAGTGGACGGACGCAGACGGTGCCCTCAGTGTCACGACCTTCCCGGATCACGCCGCGGCCCTGGCTGTCTTGTTGCCAGAGATAGCGAAACAGGGGCGTGTGACGCGCATCGGCCATCGTGTCGTGCATGGTGGCGCACAATACCGCGCGGCGACCTGGCTCACTGAGGCTGTGGTGAGTGATTTGCATGGCTTGGTGCCTTTGTCACCGCTGCATTTGCCGCCAGCCTTGGCGGCGATCACCGCGTGCCGCGAACTCATGCTTGATATTGTCCAGGCGGCGGTGTTCGACACCGCCTTTCATGCCACATTGCCCGAATCGGCCTACACTTATGCATTACCCGCCGCGTGGCACCATCTAGGCGTGCGCCGTTACGGCTTTCACGGCATCGCTTGCGCTGACGTGGTCTCGCAACTCGGCGTCCACTTGCGTCAGCGGGCGATCATTCTGCACCTGGGTGCCGGTTGTTCCGTCACCGCTGTGCGCGAGGGTCGCAGCCTCGACACCACCATGGGCTTTACCCCTTTGGAAGGCTTGGTGATGGCCACGCGCAGCGGCGACGTCGATCCGGGCGCGTTGCTGTATGTGCAACGACACTTGGGTTTGTCGGCCGAGGAAATGGACCGGGCACTCAATCATGAGAGTGGTTTGCTCGGCCTGTCCGGTGGGACGGCGGACATGCGCGCATTGCTCCAATTGGCCGAACGCGATGATCCCGCCGCGCTCTTGGCAGTAGAGGTGTTCTGTTACCGCGCGGCGAAGGCGGTGGGTGCTTTGGCGGTGGCGCTGGGTGGCGTGGAACAATTGGTATTCAGCGGCGGCATCGGTGAGCACGCCGCGCCGATACGCCACCGCATACTCGCTCTCTTGGCCTGGCTCGGGGTGGCGGTGGACGAGAGGGCCAACGGCCGCGACGCCGCAGTTATAACCATTCCCACTAGCACCGTGTCGGTGCATATCGTGCACGTCGATGAGGGGCGCGCCATTGCCAGGCAGGTGGCGGCTCTGGCGGCGCCGTGAATTAGCGAGATCGGTACTCGCGTAAGCCAGACGAGTGGCGCCTACGAGCAACAGCCTGCTGACAAACGCTTGGTTGATTCTCTGTCCCTAGGGAGAGTTAGGATGAGCGCATAACGACTCGAAGCCTGACTCTAGACTGCTACTCTCACGCCAACGCTCCCACTCCCCTTGCGACGTTCTTCCCGGAATGAGAGGGAATTGTTCAGCATACTGTTACTAGTGCCACATGGGCGAAGCCTCATGGTTTCATGGCGTGTCGTCTGCGATCCCCTCGCCCGCAGGCGGGAGAGGGTGGCCCGGCGGGCCGGGTGAGGGGGTGAGAAAGAAACGATGTTCCCGCAGGTTTGAGAATTGTCCGAGACTCTCACCGCAACGGTCCCGCCCGGCCCTGCTACGCTCTCCGCGCCCGCAGGAGAGGGAGTGAATAAGACATTGCGTGTAGGCATGCACGCATGAGGCATTGTTAACGCGTGCCGCAACAAGAGCTCCAACCGCTACTGCCGTAGCATTTCGATCAAGGCTTGCGCTTGCGCCTTGCCGTCCAATTGCTGCTGCGACGGAGTGCTGAGCAATTGATAAAGATCGATCGAGAACACCACGGCATCTTGCTTGCGACCGTTGGCGTCGCGATCGCGCGTGACGTAGCCCAGTTTGGCCATACGGCCCAGGTGCAGCAGCGCGCCCAGGCCGACATCATTGTCGGAAGGGAAGGTTGCCAGCAACGAGAGTCCGTAATAGAACCTACGGTCTTCGGTGTAACGCAGATACCCGAGGGGTTCTAGCGTCACTACTTCGTGACGGCGCGACTCTTGGACACTGTTACCCGCCTGTTCGATGCCTATGCCGGGGTGGGCAATGATCCATTGATGGCGCGGCGGCGTGAGGTTGCGGCGCTGCGTAGTCCATTTTCCGTTGAGATAGAGCTCCCACGGAAACTGCAAATAGCCGTATTCATTATAGGCGTCCCATTGCCCGACGTATTCGTTCAAGGTGGCGACAGCAGCGGCGCGGGCATCCTGGCCGTAACGGGTGAGTACCCGATTGACGGTGATGGCGCGCCAGCAATATTGGCGGCGCACCTCCGGTGGCATCGCGCCATTGATGGTGATCTGATCGGGTTCGCGCAAAAACAGATGGACGGCGTCTTCGTCGGGGTCACGTTCGATCTTGAAACGCACCAGACGCACGCCCGCGGCGTTCTTGAGCAACGTGTCGTAATCCGGGCTGGCGCTGACCACTTCCATCTCGGACTCCAGTGCACGCAATTGACGTAGAAAGCGGACGCGGTGTTCATCCTCAGGGATGACGGTGGCATGTTCGAAGTCTTCTCTTAGGGCGCGTATCGCCGTACGCCACTCGCCGCGTTCAATCTTCGCTTGTAAATGGATATAGGCCAGGCTGGGATGGAGTGCGCTAGTCGCCGGCCTATCCTTGAGCAAGTCCCAATCGCAGTCATCCTGCACTTCCAGCGCCTGGGCGGGGTTGAACAGGGTGAAAACCGTGTAGGTGAGCGCGAGGGCGAGTCGCTTAAACGCACGCATCGTGCACCTCCTTTGCCTTGGCTAACAATTGCGCGCCAGCCTTGATTAACGTCTTGGGATCGGAGCTGTTCTCTATGGATTCGATCAATTCCTGCAGCTCCTCGCTCAGCGCATGCAGATGTTGCGGACAAGGGTGATCGGCGACGATGTCCTCATACTGATCTAGGGCTTGTTGCTGCTCCGTCGCTGTGATCAGCGGCCCGAACAGGCCCTTTATGAGTGGGATGTGCACCGCCGGGTGATCGAGATAATGCTCGAAACCGTGGATGTTGAAATCACGGAAGTGGCTCAAATTCTCGCTCGCGTGGTAATCCTGGCCCCATACCGGCGGCAGGAAGGCACGTGCCGCGGGGATAGGATCAAATCGGTGGCGATAATTGTAGTAGCGACTGCAATAGGCGTTTTGCGCTCCCGCGCTGAGGGGATGGACCACCGATTGATAGACCAACGAGTCGGTTTCCAAGATACGACTGACATTGGCCAACATGAAAAAATTGGTGAAGCGGAAATTCCCCACCATGAACGCCTGGTTGTCGCCGATGGGAAATTGGCCGAGGCGTGACAGACTGTCGTGAGCGACACTGGTGCCCATGCTGTGAGCCAGGACCGAGGCGTCCACCGGCTCACCGCCCGTCATGAGCGCGCTCAACTTAGAGGTGATTTGTTGCAACACGCGCGCACGTACTTCGGTGGTCTTGATAGTGAAGTAGCGGTAGAGCAAGACATCGACCATGTGGGTCCAGAAAAAATTCCGCTCCGATTCCGAGGCGCCCTCCAGCCATGTGACGACATCGGCAACCGGGATGTTATGGGCGGTGATGTGTTGGCGCAAGGCGTCGGCGGAATCGTTCCATTGCGTCAGTAAATCAGCGAAGACACTGTCATAGGTAATCGGAGCGAGATCGATACGTGCGCTTAGGGAGGGGCCGGATTGGAAAGCCGCATAACGGGTGGCGACTTCGTTGAGCTTGTCCTTGACGCTGTCGGCCCAATCCTGGCCATGGACACCCATGCCATGGATGAGAAACAAGACCTTCGCCATTTGTGCCTCCCTGCTGGTTATATTTCATGATGTCTTACCTATAATTCAAATCTCCGCTGTTGGCAATCTCGCCCGCTGGCATAAGGTGCTGTTTGATACTTGGGCAGATAATGGGTGCGCTGCTATCTAAGTGGGCTCTGATTAGTTGTCATTTCAAGCGTAGCGAGAAATCTAGGACTTTTGAACCGTGAGCAATATCAAAATATTAAGATGTCTCCCTGCAGTCGAAATGACACATCAGGAAGTTATTCAGCACTTCGCTAAGTGTGTGTGGGTATTTCCGCACCAGCCGGCCGGGAGCGCGTAACAAGAAAACCTAAGCTGTCGGGGACATGGGCGGTGCCCTCACCCCCACCCCTCTCCAGCCTACGGGAGAGGGGAGAAAACAAGCAGATGGCTAGTTTCGCGGAGGGGCGCAGCTTAACGTCGCTAGTGCAAGTTCTTACTCAAACGGGCGGCCCTGTGCTGATTGGCCACGGATTCGTGTTGTCGCCAGCAAGAGTGCGGCCATACCCTGGGTTTCTTCATTTCTCCCACTGGCGGAATCTGGCCTTCCAATTGTCGAGGTGCAGTTTGATCCTTCCTCCACGGGCTTCTAGGGTTGAGGCCACCAAGATGGAGGCGATCCCGAGGGCCGCCAGACTCGCCCAACTGCCCAGATCGAAGTGGAGCACCAATGCATAACATTGCCGCAAGACACCTATCGTCAGCAACACTAATCCGGCGCTGAACAGACTGCGTTGCTGTGCCTGATAACCCCCCATCAACAACGCCAGGCCGGTGATCACACAGGCCAGCATGGCGAGCAGGTTATCGAATACCGTCAGGTTGGCGACCAAGCTCAACGTCAGGCCCCATGCGCCAATGTGACGATAAATGCCGGCTTTGCGTTGGTTGCGGCGTGAAATGTCATAGACCATGGCCGCTGACGTGAGTGCACCTATCGGCAACGCCAAGGCCGCCGGGAAAGTCATGGCATCATAGAGTGCGGCGCTAAGGCAGAGCGTGACGGAGAGTGCCGGGAGCAGTGATAGGCCGTCCAATACCTCGCGTGGCAGTGAGCCTGGCTGCAGATAGAGTGAAATTTGGCGCATGATAATGAACAGCGTGATGGCCATCACAGTCACCAGCCATAAGTCGAGTGAATAGAGCCATAAACTGCGTCCCGTCAGCACCGCCAGTGGCAACAATTGCAGCGCGAGCGCGGTCACGCCTTCCTGAGTTTTCGCGGTCGTGTGCTCGGCTGCTGTCTTATAAGTAAAAAACAAGGTAACGCCCGCCAACGCCAAGGCGACTAGCGCGATCCATTGTGGGTCGCGTAACGGCAGCAATAATATTGCATTACTCAATAAGAATAACCATGACAGTTTCTTGGAGAGGCTGCGTGCCAGCACCGTGAAGCCCAATACGGTGATTGGCACCAATACCACCATGGCGCCCGCTGAGGTGAGCAGGGCGTTTTGCAAACTCCCCGCGGTCCAGGCGATGTAGTGGGGATAGTGGCTGACATCGATTGCCGGTGTCTGTGAATATATGAAGGCGCCGAGGATGGCGAAGTTGACCGGTACCGAGACCAACGCCAGAGAAAGCAGCAGGCGGGCGCCTTTGCTTTCCTTGAGCCAGTGGCCGCTGGCCAGGCCGATCGCTGCCAAGGCGCTGGTGTGGCCGACCATCAATAGATAACGAAAAACATCGTTGCCGCTCTGCCAGCCCTTGACGAGAAAGCTGTACATGGCGATTAGCAGCGCAGCGGCGCCGAGTAGGCGTAATAGAATGGGCAGTTGGTTCGTCATGCGGGCGTCATCCTTGGCGGTCTGCTCGGGCGTGACGTCCTCCACCCAGTGCTGTGTTTGAGTGATCATTGTTTACCCTCCTCGGTCAACAGCGCTGCCAGTTCGTTGCGCAATGCTTCTTGTGTTTCACGGTTGAGGAATTCCCGTTCGATGGAGTCAATGGAGCCAACGGCGTCAGGCGTGTTGCAGACTAACTCCGACTGCGTGAGGCTGATTTCCCAGCGGTCAAAAGTCTCATCGAGTAGACGGACGGTATCGATATCCGTGTCATGAGTGGCGTTGCGGGCCGAGCCGGCGGAGTTGCGCGCCCGCATGAGAATGAGTTTTTGTTTGATCTCGCCCAGGCGTTGTTCGCTGGCGTCGATGTCGCGCGCTAGCTTTTCCGTTGTTAGCAGCGACTGAGACAATGACTGTTCCAGTCGCTCTATCTTTTGCAGGCCAAGACGGCTGCGGCGCACACACTCCAGTGCCTTGGCCTCGTCGTCATGGGCGCTTTCCACGGCGCGTAACCGCCAGCGCTCGACCTGCTCGTTTTGCTCGAGTATCTGTTGCCTCACGCGGTCTTCTTCCCGTCGTGCCTGAGCCAAGCGTTGCTTGGCGACGGCGACTTTCTTGCACAGGCCGTCCAGGGTGGCCTGGATTACCGCATCGTGATTTTCGATTTCTCCGACCACTTGATCGATGCGTGAGACCAGGGTGGCGGACAGGCGTTTGAAGAGTGACATGGTGATGACCTCGTTGGTTAGGGTGGACGAGGTCATTGTTGGCATGGGCGGCGAAAAAACTAAACTAAAGTAAGAAATATCCCTCATAGATGAACTAGGAGTCTATTATAGATATACTATTTGTCGCCAAGTACGGGGAGAACGCCATGGCGCAAAGCGCAGCACTGATCGACACGCTGAAACAGACCCTTAAGAGTCACCGCCTCACGTATGCCGAAGTAGCGCGCAAGTTGCATATGAGTGAGGCCAACATCAAACGTATGTTTGCCAGCAAACGCTTCACTCTGGAGCGGCTGGAGGAGGTGTGCAAGCTGATGCAGCTAGAACTGAGCGATCTGTTTCAGCTCTACGAAGAGTCGCGTCAACGCATCACCCAGCTGACCTTGGAGCAGGAAGATGAGTTGGTGCGTGATGCGAAGCTGTTGTTGGTGGCGGTCAGCGTGCGTAATCGACTCGGTTTCGATGACATCGTCAGTCATTATCAAATTACCCAGGCCGAGTGCATCCGCGCCCTGGCCAAGCTCGACAAGCTCAAGATCATCGATCTGTTGCCCCATAACCGTATCAAGCTCCGCATCGACGAAGACTTTCGCTGGTTGCCCAACGGCCCTATCGAGCGCTTCTTTGAAAAACAGATACAGAGTCAGTTTCTGAAATCGGGATTTAATGGTGAATTGGAGCGGCGTTTGTTTCTGTTCGGTTTGCTGGGTGACTCTTCCACCCAAGTGCTGATCAATAAGCTGCAAAGCCTGGCCAAGGAGTTCACCGAGCTGCATCGCCAGGATGCTCGTCTTCCTTTAGAGAAACGCCATAACGTCGGTTTCATGCTGGCGCTACGCCCCTGGGAGCTGGAAGTGTTCCGGCCCTTGCGGCGTAAAAGTGGATGAATAATATACTAGTGAGTTAGTATTTAGATAAATAACTAAAAAAAGTGTATTTTATATCCCCCTTCGGTGATGATCTCTCCACGGCGGCGAGTGCTTGATTCATGTCCGGCCAGCGCCGATCGATACGCTGAGAGCAAACTGAAGGAGAAGATCATGTTGAAGGTGATATTGCGTAAGGTATTGCGCAGTCTGTATCGGGTCGAGGTGCGGGGCATCGAGTACTTGGCTCAATTCGGCGAGCGCACCGTGGTGGTGGCGAATCACACCTCGTTTCTCGATGCCTTGCTCATATATGCCTTTCTGCCGGTGCCCGCCACTTTCGCCATCAACACTTATGTGGCGCGCAGTGCTTTGGGGCGCGTCGCGGGTTGGTTTTGCAGTCTCTTCCCGCTCGATCCGACCAATCCACTTTCCATTCGCTCTCTGATTCGTCGTGTGCAAGAGGGCGGGTGCGTGGTGATCTTCCCCGAGGGCCGCATCACCGTCACCGGCTCATTGATGAAGGTCTACCATGGCCCCGGACTGGTGGCCGAGCGCTCGCTCGCCACGGTGTTGCCGATACGTATCGACGGCGCGCAATACACGCCGTTCTCACGCTTGCAGGGTCGCTTTCGTTTGAGTTGGTTTCCCAAAATCACCTTGAATGTGCAGCCGCCGCGCAGCTTGTACGTGCCTGAGCATTACCGCGGTCGGGCGCGTCGTGAACAGGCCGGCCGTTTATTGTCGGACTTGATGGCCGACATGATGTTCGAAACCGCCAACAAGGATCAGACTCTGGTCGAACGACTGTTGGAGGCGCGACGCATCCACGGTGGCGCTCATGTCATCGCCGAAGATATCAATCGCACCCCGCTCACCTATAACGCCCTGATCACGCGCTCAGTCGTGCTGGGTCGGCAACTGGCGGACCGCACCGAAGTCGATGAGACTCTAGGCGTACTATTGCCCAGCACCCTGGCGACGGTGGCCACTTTCTGGGGATTGCAGTTCCACGGTCGCGTGCCGGCCATGCTCAACTACACCGTCGGTGCACAGGGCATGCTGTCGGCTTGCGAGACGGCGGTCTTGAAACGGGTGATCACCTCGCGCCGGTTCATAGAACAAGCCAAATTGCATGAGGCGGTTGCCGCCTTGGCTGAACAGGTCGAGGTGATCTATCTCGAAGAGGTGGCCGATCGC
Source organism: uncultured Chromatiaceae bacterium (assembly GCA_945787555.1). Taxonomy (GTDB): domain Bacteria; phylum Pseudomonadota; class Gammaproteobacteria; order DRLM01; family DRLM01; genus CALZJG01. The sequence continues at coordinate 10,375 of CALZJG010000084.1, forward strand.
ATCGCTTGGGCGGACAAACTGCGGGGCTGGGTGCAGTCTCATTTCAATAGTGTATTGATGCGTCTATCGCATCGTGATGCGGCAAGACGTGCGGTGGTATTGTTCACGTCCGGCTCTGAGGGGACGCCCAAAGGGGTCGTGTTGTCGCATCACAACTTATTGGCCAATATTCACCAGCTGGTCTCACGCATCGACTTCAATGCCCAAGATGTAGCGCTTAACGCCTTGCCGCTGTTTCACTCGTTTGGCCTGACCGCGGGCATGGTCTTGCCGCTGACATCGGGTGTGCGGGTGTTCTTCTATCCCTCGCCGTTGCATTACCGCGTCATTCCCGAGGTCTCCTACGATATCAATGCGACGATACTTTTCGGCACCAACACTTTCCTGGGCAAGTACGCTCAATTCGCCGACCCCTATGATTTCTACAGCCTGCGATACGTGTTTGCCGGCGCTGAAAAGCTGCAAGAAGAAGTGCGCCGCACGTGGTCGGATAAATTCGGCGTGCGTATCTTCGAAGGCTATGGCGCCACCGAGACCAGTCCGGTGATCGCCGGTAACACGCCGTTGGCGCATCGCCCCGGCACGGTGGGCCGGTTGATGCCGGGCATGGAGTATCGCTTGGTAAATGTGCCCGGTCTGAATAAGGGACAACGCCTGCAGGTGCGGGGTCCCAATGTCATGTTGGGTTATTTGTTGCATGACCAACCGGGCGTGTTGGTGCCGCCCGCCACCGAGTTGGGCGAGGGCTGGTACGACACCGGCGACATCGTCACGATCGATGGCCAGGGCTTCGTGCGTATCTGCGGTCGCGCCAAACGCTTCGCCAAGGTGGCCGGCGAAATGGTTTCGTTGACCGCGGTGGAAGTGCTGGCCAGCAAGGTCTGGCCCGATGCTCTGCACGCCGCCGTCGCCATCCCCGATGCGCGCAAGGGTGAACAGGTGGTGTTGCTGACCACGATGGCCGCTGCCGATCGCACGCGTTTGTTGGCGCAAGCGCAGGCCGACGGCGTGGGCGAAATCAGCGTGCCGCGGCAGCTGATGTCGGTGCCCAATCTGCCCATGCTCGGTACCGGCAAGATCGATTATGTGGCCGCGCAGAAATTGGCGGAGCATGGGTCATGAAGCGCGATCTCTATCGCGTGTTGGCCACCCAGTTTCTCACCGCCTTCGCCGACAACGCCGTGTTGTTCACCGCCATCACGATGGTGATGCAGCAGGCTGAACTGGGCGGTTGGTACGTCCCCGCCTTGCAGGCCTCGTTCTTGGTCGCCTATGTGTTGCTCGCACCGTGGGTAGGCCGCTATGCCGACGCGCGCCCTAAACCGCGCGTGTTGTTCGGCGCCAACGCCATCAAGGCCGTCGGCGCGGCGCTATTGTTGTTTCATGTCGAGCCGTTGCTCGCCTATGCCGTCATCGGCTTGGGCGCGGCCGCTTACAGTCCCGCCAAGTACGGCATCCTGCCCGAGCTCGTCGAAGAGCAAGCATTGGTCAAGGCCAATGGCTGGATCGAAGGCTCGACCATCCTCGCCATCCTCAGCGGGACCTTAGTGGGCGCGGTGCTGGCCGAGTACTCCGTTGCGCTGGCGCTCTCGTCGGTGATCGCGTTATACATCGCCTCGGCGTTGATCGCCTTGACCATCCAGCACCGCTTGATCGTCGGTCCGGCCACAGGCAGGGCGCTGGGCAATTTCTTTACCCAAATGCGCGGTCTGATGGCCACGCCGCGCGCGCGCTTCGCGACCTTGGGTGTGAGCCTGTTCTGGGCCGCCGCCACGGTCTTGCGGGTCTTGTTGGTGGCGTGGGCGCCGGTGGTGTTGCTGATGCACTCGACCACCGATATCGCCCTATTAACGATGTTTGTCGCCATCGGCATTGCCGTCGGCTCCGTGCTGGTGCCGCGCCTCATTCCCATGGCCTATCTGCGGCGTGCCCGGCTGGCCGCTTATCTCATGGGCATCGTGATCGTGTTGCTGGCGACGGTGGAGGGGGTGTGGACGGCGCGGCTCGCGTTGTTCTTTGCCGGTGTCTGCGGCGGCCTGTTCGTGGTGCCCATCAATGCCGCCCTGCAGGAGATCGGTCATCGCAGCATCGGCAGCGGCGGCGCCGTCGCGATCCAAAATTTTTTCGAAAATCTTGCCATGCTGTTGGCCTCAGGACTCTATTCCATCGCCGCTGGCGCCGGCGCCGACCCCGTCGCGACCATGATCTGGCTGGGTGTGTTGGTGATGGTGGCAACCGCGGTGGTTTCGTGGAATTTGCCGCGTGACACGGGGGCCTTGCTTGAACGGCATGATGGGTGAGTCGTGTCTATGTGAGCTGAGATCAGAGCGAGGGGCCTGGGGAAGAAAAGCACGCAAGTACGAATTGGATCATGGATATTCAATATCTATACGTTTTCCACTATTTTAGTAGGCAACTGTAGATGCGTTGGGCGGCTGGTGGGCACTGTTTGACAGGGAAGAGATACGCACTACTATATAAGTGTTAGAAGCGTGTAAAAAAAGCGTGCGCTCAGTCACATGTGCGCGCATGATAGTAGCATGAGGGGGAGGGCGAGCCTGCTTGATTGACTAAACGTGGCAGTACCCTACATGCGTACTGGGGACTGTCATGTTTATGTGGCAGCCATGCAGAATCAGTGCAAGTGGCCATCTGCTTTTATGACGGATACAGTTCTTTTGTCGCTGCGAATAGGCGTGCTGCGCTGGCGGGTTTTGGACTGATAGAATAATAGGCAAGTATTTTCCTTCCCATAGGCGAACATGGTTGCGTATTGTAGGCCTCGAATCCTAAGCCATGCCAGGAACGCTTGTTCACAGGGAGGGGTGCAATGATATTCCGTCTGACGAAAAAATTCTCATTACTACCTTTTGCAGCGATGGGGCTCCTATGTTACGGCGCAAGTGTCCATGCGTCGATCATCACGACGAACTGCGCCAATCAGAACATCTCCTGCACCCTGAACGAGCTGGTGGCGGGGGCGAGCATCACGATAGACGATAAGCTCTTTGATGATTGGTTCACGGACGATGCCTCGACACTTCCGGTCGATATATCTCAGATCGATGTGGTGGCGCTGGACGATCAACCGCTCAATCCCGGGCTGCAGTTCAATGCCAATGAGCAGTTCAGCACCGTGGGGTTTGATGAGATCGATTTTGATCTGGGATTCACCGTTTCGGTGATAGGGGGCGAGGCGAGAATCAAGGATAATTCATTGGAGCTCGGCCAATTCACCTTTGGCCAGGATAACGTCGGGGGGCTGATAACAATCAGCGAGGGAATTTTTGATGTCACAGGTACCCTGGTGGGTGATAAGTCCGTGATTGCCGACAATCTGTTTCCCGGTGATACCAGTCTATTCGATGCGGCGGCATTTTCCCCGCAAGCAAGCCTATTCGTCACCAAGAACGTTGTCATTACAGGCGATCGCCTCGTTGATGTCGTGAGCCTAGACAGCTTCACGCAACGTTTTTCACAAATACCCGAACCCACCACGCTCACCATCATGGTCATCGGGCTCGTCAGTCTGGGAATAGGACGCAGACGCCCTGTTGAAGTGAACTCAAAGTAAGCGCCCATGGAATGCCTATTGAAATCGCTTAGAGGCATGCAAGGTATGACCTAATAGTAGTTCCACGTGCAATGACAGAGAGGGACCTCGACATGGCATTAATTCTTGGAACACGTGGCGATGATAAAATTAACGATACCCTTAGAGCCGACCGAATACTGGCCGGGGATGGGAACGACACTGTCAATGGGCAAGAGGGTGATGACAGTCTATTCGGGCAACATGGCAATGATGTGCTCGATGGAGGCGCAGGGAATGATCGCGTCTCGGGAGGCCGGGGGGATGACGTAGGTAGCTATCGAGTCTCCGAAAATGCGGGCTCCAGCGACTACTACGACGGTGGCACCGGTAACGACACCCTGCGCTTAGTTCTCACTCAAGAAGAATTTGACTCTGCACAAATACAAGCCGACATCGAAGCCTTCCGACAGTTTCTTGCCACCAACAGCGATCCCGACAAGGCGAATAATGCGGTCTTCCAATTCACCGCCTTCGATCTCACGGTGCGGAACTGGGAAGACCTTGAAGTCATCGTTGAGCCAGGCACGGGAGTCGGCCCCGATGTTCTCATTAGTAATGCCGAAGCGACTGAAGGAGACTCGCTAACCTTCGAGGTCAGTCTCACAGCGCCGAGTAGCGAGGACATCATCTTAGACCTGGCAACCCAAGGCGGCACGGCGACCGACGGAGTGGACTACGAGAATACTGGCCTTGAATACAGCACCGACAACGGCACCAATTGGCAGGCGGCTGCGAACGGCACCGAGGTAACCATCCCGGCGGGCGACGAATCCATTCTGGTCCGTGTCGATTCCATCGAAGACAATGAAACCGAGCCTACTGAGACTTTCACGCTCGGGGTCAACAGCGTCATTGCTGGCACGGTGGGTGATACCTCGGACACCGGTACCGGCACCATCCTCGACGACGACTTGCCGAGTCTATCCATCGCCGACGTCACCGTTGCCGAAGGCGATCCGGAAGCGCCGAATGCCACTATCAGCTTCACGGTGAGCCGTACTGGCAACAACGGCGCCGAGACCACGGTGGACTATAGCGTTACACCGGGCACGGCCACGACACTGGGGGATTACAATGACAGTCTCGATGCGCTGAGCGGCACACTGACCTTCGCGCCAGAGGAGACCGCGCGCACGATCACCCTCGACGTTACCGATGATCTCGTCCACGAGCTGGAAGAGAGC
>CALZJG010000085.1 GCA_945787555.1 uncultured Chromatiaceae bacterium
ATTCATCGGCGTCGTACCAAGTCACAAAAGTGACGGGGTGGTCGGCCTTGCCGGCGGGGTAGGTACGGTTGCGGAAGTGTGCCGGCGAGCGCCGCCCGCTGGCGTCGATGTAGGCCTTGTATTGCGCGTTGGTCACTTCGTAGCGGTCTATCCAGTAGGCCGGCAAGCTCACTTCGTGCTGCGGCCCTTCATCGGGCAGCCGCGCATCGGATCCCATAATAAAAACGCCCGCCGGGATCCGCACCATTTCATTGGCCTCGGCGCCGAGGCGGGTAGGCGAATCCGGCAGCGGCGCGGAGATAACGGCAGGGGCGGACGTCGAGCTGGCGGCATGCCGCAACGGCTCGGCATTATGGCATTGCACGCAATCGTTCGCCGCCTGATGGGTCAAATCATGCACCTTGCTTTCGGTGTGACAGGCCCGGCACTCGGACCACTCATCGGCCGCAGCTAGCCCTACAGCGCTAGCCAGCAACAGCGCCGTTACCACTGCACGCATTATCTCTCCTTTGACATCTATTACTGTCGCCGAACGACAGGCAAGAACATTTCACTCTATGCAAGCTGCCCCCGCAATTCAAATCTTGACCACTGTGCCATGTTTTTATGATTCTTGACACATCACCGACCGCATGGCATAAATTCTGCCGAGTTACAGCTTGGCCACGCGTTATCTTTCATGACTATCGCGCCCACCGACAGCCATCCTATCTGAATGGTGCTCGGCGAGACGCCCAAACGGATTGCGCATCGTGCCCTCGACGTGACTTGTGTATGGTTACTCAAATAATCCTAGGAGAAGTGTAATGAACGCACGTTGGTTGACTGTTTCCGCCGCAGCGGCGCTAATGCTGGGCACCGTCCAAGTGGCCCAAGCCGATCTGGATCTGGCCAAGAAGAGTGGCTGCCTGGCTTGCCACGCTGTGGACAAGAAGGTTGTCGGTCCCGCTTGGGGCGACGTGGCCGCCAAGTACAAAGGCGACGCCGGTGCCAAGGCCACGCTGGTGGAAAAAGTGAAGAAGGGTGGCAAGGGCAACTGGACTGACGTAACCGGTGGCGTGCCGATGCCTCCGTACTCCCCGCGCGTCTCCGACGCCGACATCGAGACGCTGGTGGACTTCGTCCTCAGCCTCTAAGACTCGGCATCAGCGCGTCGCAAAGGCCAGCCTACGGCTGGCCTTTGTCTTTATTACCGTTTGACGGGGCGCTTATAGAGCTTGCGCTGCAGGGTGCGGCGGTGCATGCCCAAACGGCGCGCGGCTTCCGAGATATTACCGCCGGCATCGTTCAACACTTTCTGCATATGCTCCCACTCCAAACGGTCCACCGACATGGGCTGCTCGGCGAGCGGGGCGGCGACATCACCGTGGTCACGGCGCAAGGCAGCGATGATTTCATCCGCATCCGCCGGTTTGGCCAGGTAATGGGTCGCGCCCAATTTGATCGCTTCCACCGCGGTAGCGATGCTGGCGTAACCGGTCAAGACCACGATCCGGGTGTGCATCGAGCGCGCCCGCAGCGCCGCCACCAAGGTCAAGCCCGAGGCGCCCCCCATGTGCAGATCCACGACGGCGTAATCCGGCGGCGCGTCCGCGATACCGCGCGCACCTTCCTCGGCACTATGAGCGACGGTGACCACATAACCTCGCCGCGACAGTGACTGCGCCAACACCGAACTGAACACCTCATCATCATCCACCAACAACAAGCGGGGAGCGTCGTTCACCGCACGTCCTCCCCAGCAGGCCGCAGTGGCAATACGATCCGTGTGCAGGCACCACCACCTTCGAGATCCAGCATTTCAACATGCCCCCCCAAACGCTCGATCACGGCATGGGTCAGGTACAAACCCAAGCCCAAGCCACGACCGGGCCCTTTGCTGGAATACACCAGTTTGCCCGCTGCACGCGCCGCTTCCGGCTGCCATCCCGGCCCCTGATCACAAACGTCCACTGTCAACTGAAGCGGTGCCCAATGGCCGCGCACTTCGACCTGTTGCGGCGAGACATCGGCGGCATTGTTAAGCACATTGATGAGCGCGAGGCGCAAGGTTTGTTCCGCCACCAGGTGCGGCGCAGGATGCGCGCCCTCCCAGTATGTGCGACACACCACGCCCGGACGCATCTCCTGCCAACGCGTGAGAGTCTCGACCAGAAAATCATCGACGGGCTGCAAATAGCCCTCGGTCGCGCGCGGCGCTCCGGCGCCGGCGGTAAGCGTGGCCAGTGTTTCCTTGCAACGCGTCACTTGGCGACGCATCAGGCGCAGCGTGTTGGCCAACTCGTTATCTGTGGCGTAATCGGCCTCCAAATCCTTACACAGCACCGCCAGACTGCTAAGCGGCGTGCCCAATTCGTGGGCTGCACCGGCGGCCAGCGTGCCCAACGCCACCAATTTCTCGTCGCGCAAGGCTTGCTCGCGCGCCACCGCCAGCAGGCGCTCGCGTTCGCGCAAGGTCGTGTTCATGCGCACGACAAAATAGGCGACCACGCCCACGCTAAGCACGAAGCCGGTCCACATGCCGAACACATGGAGGCCGAAGTCATTGTCGTGTCCTTGCTCCCCACCCACCAGCGGCTGATAGCTAAACATCAACAAGGTGTAGCAAGCGACGGTGATGAACGCCATCAGCCAGCTATATCGCCCCGGCAAGGCGGCGGCGGCGAGGGTGAGTGGTAACAACATCAACACTACGAAGGGGTTGGTGGCGCCGCCGGTGAAATACAGCAGCGCCGTCAGCGCCGCCACGTCCCCCAACATTTGCGCAAACAATGCCTGCTCGCTGATGGCGGCGCCCCGCCACAAGCGCCAACCGGCATGCAAGGTGAGCGCCGCCAAGGCCGACATCACACCCGCCAAGGAAACCACCGGCAACTGCACATCCAGGAAATACGCCGCCGCCACCATCACGCTGATTTGAGCGCTGATGGCCATAGCGCGCAGCCACAGCAAGCGGCGCAGATTCGCGGCAGTGGACTGGTCTGAGACTAGTGGATCAGCGGATACAGCGGGCATAAGCCCGTTACGTTAGAGAGGCGCTGCGGACAAATCAAGCCCGGTCAGTCGGCCCGGCCGACGGCCCAAAACACCGCCGTAATTGTGGACTAACTCGCCGCTGCGCGCACCGACATCGAAGCAATCGCACTAACGAATCGAAATGATAATGGTTTGCATTATGATTATGATTGTGTATGATGGGTTCACCAATTTGGTAACCACATCATCAATCATTAAGGGAGCTTTAGATAAACATGATCACTCGTCGCATCCTCACCGCCTCGCTGTTGGGCGGCGCCACCGCTTTCGCTCCGGCCTTCGCAGCCGCTGCCGGCGATATCGACGACTTGCGCCAGCGAGTCGACGCGCAACAAGGCGAAATCCAAGAACTGCGGTCGCAACTCAATGCCACGGCCAACATGGTGGAAGACCGGAGCGGCGGCCATCACGGCGCGGCCGGCGCCACCACCATCGGCGGCTACGGCGAACTGCATTACAACAATCTGGACAGCAAGACGGAAATGGACTTCCACCGCTTCGTGCTGTTCTTCGGGCATGAGCTCTCCGATAGCGTGCGCTTTCATTCCGAAGTGGAGTTGGAGCACGCGCTGGCCGGTGACGGCAAACCCGGCGAAGTGGAGCTGGAGCAGGCCTACGTGGAATTCGACTTGAACGACCGCCACACCGCCAAGGCCGGCTTGTTCCTGGTGCCGGTGGGCATCATCAATGAAACCCACGAGCCTCCCACCTTCTACGGCGTGGAACGCAATCCGGTCGAAAAAGACATCATCCCCACCACTTGGTGGGAAGGCGGTGCCGGCCTCAGTGGTGAGCTGGCACCGGCCCTGGGCTATGACTTTACCGTCACCTCCGGCCTCGAGGTCCCCACCAGCGGCTCCAAGGCCTACAAGATCCGCGACGGACGGCAAAAAGTCGCGAAAGCCGTGGCCGAGGATCTGGCCTACACCGCGCGCCTGAAATGGACCGGGCTGGCGGGTGTGGAGCTGGCCGGTTCGGTGCAGTATCAAGACGACGTCACCCAAGGGGCCGAGGGCGTGTCGTCCCTGTTGCTGGAAGCCCACGCGGTCGTCTCGCAAGGTCCCTTCGGCCTGCGCGCGCTGTATGCGACCTGGGATCTGGACGGCGCCGGCCCTGCAGCCGCCGGTCGCGACGAGCAGTCCGGCTGGTACATCGAGCCCTCCTTTAAGATCACGCCCAAGCTCGGCGTCTTCGCCCGTTACAGCGCCTGGGACAACGACGCCGGCGCCTCCACCGACACAGAAAAAACCCAAATGGATTTCGGTGTAAACTTCTGGCCCCATGAGAACGTGGTGCTGAAGGCCGACTTCCAGAACCAAGACGACGCCGCCGATGACGACGGCTTCAACTTGGGCGTGGGTTATCACTTCTAGTATCTAGTGACACAGCGTCTTCATCACCTCTCCAACGTGAGCTTGGGGTGCACGTCAGTGCACCCCCCTTTTTTTATGCTTAAGACACTGACGACAATTCTGTTGCTCCTGAGCGCCTCGGTGGCGCTGGCGCGCGGCACGTACCAGGAGCCACGCGAATTCTTGCACCAGGCTTTTCACGGCGATCCGCCGCCACCCAAGATGGTGTGGCTCAGCGGTGAAGTGCGCGCCGCGACCCAGGCCATCCTCGGTCACCAACCGGCCCAGCTCCGCCTGCGCTATTGGGCGCGCGAACAACGCAGCGCCTGGATCCTGGAGGAAATCGGCAAGGAGCATCCCATCACCGTGGGCGTGGTCGTTAATGCGGGCAAGCTTGAAAGTATCAAGGTACTGGTGTTTCGCGAAAGCCGCGGCGACGAAGTGCGCCATCCCTTTTTCACCGAACAATTCTCCGGCGCGGCCCTGACCTCCCAGCGGGTGCTGGATCGCACCATCGACGGCATTTCCGGCGCGACGCTGTCGGTACGCGCGCTGACCAAGCTCGCGCGCCTGGCCCTGTACCTGCATCAACACCTCGACACGCGCCATGCCGCACCGTAAAAAGCACCACGGCGTACGCCTGCGCTCGCTGTTTCTCTGGCACCGTTATTTCGGGTTTACTGCGGCGGTCTTCGTCGCCGTGCTGGCACTGACCGGTCTGTTACTCAATCACACGGATCGCTTGCACTTGGCTGAGCGGCACGTGCAATGGAACGCGCTGCTCGATTGGTACGGCATCGCCGCACCCACGCCATTCAGCTATGCGGCGGCCGAGGGCCATGTCACGCAGTTGGGCGAACGCCTGTATTTGAATGACCAACCGCTACCGCAAACAGAGCGCGCGCTACGTGGCGTTACGGCGACCTACGGCTTCCTCATCATCGCCAGTGACCAGGCCTTACTGGCTTATACGCCGCAAGGCGAATTGGTGGACAGGGTGGACGCCAGCGTCGGCCTGCCGACACCGATCGTCGCCTTGGGCGCCACGCCCCAAGGCGACATAGTCGTACTCACCGATGAGGACAGCTATGTCGGCGATGAGACACTCTACAACTGGGAGAAAACACCGCTGACCGCAGTGAATTGGGCCCAACCCAGCCCCGCACCCGAATCCTTGATAGCTGACCTGCTGAGCAATTATCGCGGCGCGGGACTGAGTGTCGAGCGGGTATTGCTGGATCTGCACAGCGGCCGCATCCTCGGCCCGTGGGGAATTTGGTTGATGGACGCGGCGGCGGTGTTGTTATTGTTGCTGGCCATCACCGGTGTGTGGCACTGGGCACAGCGCAAACGCCGCTGAGGTGACGATTGACGATCGCGCGCGGCTCACATCTCCATCATTTCGAAATCGTCCTTGGTGGCGCCGCAATCGGGACATTGCCAGGTCAAGGGCACATCCTCCCAGCGCGTGCCCGCCGCGATGCCCTCAGCAGGCAAGCCCTCGGCTTCGTCGTACACGAAACCGCAGATCACGCACATCCATTTTCTGTAGGGTCGTTCCGGGCTCAAGGTCATACTCCTGCCGCTAGCTGAAAGTGCGCATTGTCGCACGCGGCGCCATCTGGTCAAATACCGCTAATACACACAACGCGCTGCCCACTATCCGCTCGCCACCCGCGAACCCGAAGGAAACTCCATGAACCAACAATCCGACATGCCCGTGGTGATGTGCTTCTCCGGCTTGGACAGCACCGGCGGTGCCGGCTTACAGGCCGACATCGAAGCATTGGCCAGCGTCGGCTGTCACTGCGCCCCGGTGATCACCGCCGTGACCATACAGGACACCCAGAACGTCAAAGGCTATTCGCCGGTGGACGCGACGTTGATCATCGAGCAAGCCCGCGCCGTATTGGAGGACATGCCGGTGGTTGCCTTCAAGATCGGCATGCTAGGCAGTCTCGAGAATGTCGAAGCGGTGCATAGTGTACTCATGGATTACCCCGAAGCGCCGGTAGTACTGGACCCCATCCTCCTCGCCGGCGGTGGCAACGTCTTGGCCGATGATGACGTCGTGGATGCCATGATCACCTTGTTGTTTCCGCTCACCACCGTGCTCACCCCCAACAGCCATGAGGCGCGCGCTCTGGCCTCGGAAGCCGACAGCCTGGATGCCTGCGCTCAAGAATTGTTGGAGGACGGCTGTGAATATGTCCTCATCACCGGCACCCATGAGCGCACCGATCAAGTCGTCAACACCTTGTACGGCAATCGTCGTCAATTACAAAGCTACAGCTGGGAGCGTCTGCCGCACAATTATCACGGCTCGGGCTGCACGCTGGCCGCCGCCCTCGCCGGCCTCCTGGCACAGGGATTGGAGCCACCGGCCGCCGCGCATGAGGCGCAACAATACACCTGGGAAGCCCTCAATCACGGCTATCGGTTAGGGATGGGCCAATACTTGCCCAGCCGTCTTTATTGGGCGCAAAGCGACGAGGACAACCAGACTTGACGGCATTGCTATCGCGCGGCCTGTACGCCATCACCGACAGCAACTTGCGCGGCGAGCGCTTGGTGGAGTCGGTGGCCGCGGCCCTGCGCGGCGGCGCCGTATTGGTGCAATACCGCGACAAATCCGCCGACGCCTCGCGCCGCGTAGCCGACGCACGCGCGCTACTGCGACTGTGCCGCGAACACGGTGTACCGCTCATCATCAACGATGACGTGGAACTCGCCGCGACCATCCGAGCCGATGGCGTGCATCTGGGCCGCGACGACCTCTCACTGCAGGCCGCCCGTCAGCGCCTCGGCGCCGGGGCCATCCTCGGTGTGTCCTGTTACAATCTGCCGCAACGCGCTGTGAAGGCCGCGCGCGCGGGCGCCGATTACGTCGCCTTCGGCCGGTTCTTCTCCTCTCAGAGCAAACCGGGGGCGGTGGCAGCGGATAGCGCATTATTACGGCACGCGCGGCAGGCTCTGGACCTGCCCATCGCTGCTATCGGCGGCATCACGGCGGACAACGGCGCCGCCTTGATCGAGGCCGGCGCCGATCTGCTGGCGGTGATACACGGGGTGTTCGGCCAGCCGGACGTGACCACGGCGGCGCAACACCTCGCCCAATTATTCGACGGTGTGCGGCAACGACCGCATGCCTCAAGTCATCAAGCAAGAAAAGGACAGACATCATGAGTCGTTCTCATCAGTTGTTCGAGCGCGCCAAAGAGCACATTCCCGGCGGCGTCAATTCACCGGTGCGCGCTTTCCGCGGCGTCGGCGGCGACCCGTTGTTCTTCAAGCATGGCGCCGGTGCCTATCTCATCGATGAGGACGATCACCGTTACATAGACTACGTCGGCTCGTGGGGGCCCATGATACTGGGCCACGGCCATCCCAAGGTCATCGCGGCGGTGAAGGACGCGGTGGACAATGGCCTCGGTTTCGGCGCGCCCACCACCATCGAAATCGACATGGCGGAGAAAGTCTGTGCGCTAGTGCCTTCGATCGATATGGTGCGCATGGTCAGCTCGGGCACCGAAGCGACCATGACCGCCATCCGCCTGGCGCGCGGTTACACCGGCCGCGACAAGATCGTCAAATTCGAAGGCTGCTATCACGGCCATTCCGATTCGCTGCTGGTCAAAGCCGGCTCGGGGGCACTGACCCTGGGCGTGCCGTCCTCGGCTGGCGTACCGGTGGCGTTGGCCGAGCACACCATCACGCTCAATTACAATGATCTCGACCAGGTGCGCGACACATTCCGCCACCTCGGCGGCCAGATCGCCTGCATCATCGTCGAGCCGGTGGCTGGCAACATGAACTGCGTACCGCCGCGGCCGGGCTTTCTGCAAGGCTTGCGGGAGATCTGCGACGAATACGAGAGCGTGCTAATCTTCGATGAAGTCATGACCGGCTTTCGCGTCGCGCTGGGCGGCGCACAATGGTTGTACGGTGTCCAACCCGACCTCACCACGCTGGGCAAGGTTATCGGCGGCGGCTTGCCGGTGGCGGCTTTCGGCGGCAAACGCGAGATCATGGAGAAAATCGCGCCGCTGGGTCCGGTGTACCAAGCAGGCACTCTGTCGGGCAATCCAGTGGCCATGGCGGCGGGCCTGGCCACGCTCAAGGAAATCGAGCAACCCGGCTTTTACGACAACCTCACCGAGAACACCCAGCGCCTCACGCAAGGCTTGGTCACCCGCGCCAAGGCCTTCGACATCCCGCTCGCCACCAACCAGGTCGGCGGCATGTTCGGCCTGTTCTTCACCGAAGAGCCGCAGGTGCAAGACTATTATCAAGTGACCAACTGCAACGTGGAGCGCTTCAAATTGTTCTTCCACGGCATGCTCAAGGAGGGCGTGTACCTGGCACCGTCGGCCTACGAGGCGGGCTTCGTTTCCGCCGCCCACGGTCACCGTGACATCAAAGCCACGCTGGTCGCCGCCGAGCAGGTGCTCTCGCAACTCTGACCGCGTCGAAAAAGGAGGCAGCATGGAATACCGCCGACTGGGCCGCAGCGACATTCAAGTCAGCGCCGTGTGCCTGGGCACCATGACCTACGGCGAACAGAACAGCGCCGCCGAGGCGCATGCGCAGCTGGACGTCGCCGTCGCGGCGGGCGTGAATTTCATCGACACCGCGGAGATGTACCCGGTGCCGCCGCGCGCGGAGACCTACGGGAGCACCGAAACACACCTCGGCACTTGGCTGAAGCAGCGCGGCGGCCGTGAGCGCATCGTGCTTGCCACCAAGGTCGCTGGCCCAGCGCGTGACTTGGCCTATCTGCGCGACGGTCAGGCACGCCTGGATCGCCACAACATCGAAACCGCACTACACGACAGTTTGCGCCGTTTGCAGACCGATTACGTCGATCTCTATCAACTGCACTGGCCCGACCGCGCCACCAATTGCTTCGGGCGGCTCAGCTATGAGCACGATCCCAATGATCGATCCGTCCCCTTGGAAGAAACATTACAAGTGCTCGCCGACTTGGTGCGCGCCGGCAAGGTACGCCACATCGGCGTGTCCAACGAAACGCCGTGGGGCGTGATGCGTTGCCTGCAACTGGCGCAGGAGTTGGGCTTGCCACGTATGGTGAGCATTCAGAATCCCTATAGCTTGCTTAATCGCAGTTTCGAAGTGGGGTTGGCCGAAATCGCCCAGCGCGAGGACGTCGGGCTGCTGGCCTATTCGCCGCTGGGCTTCGGCGTGTTGTCGGGCAAGTATCTCGGCGGCGCACTCCCCGCACAAGCGCGCCTGACCTTGTTCGAACGTTTTGGTCGCTACCGCGGCCCGCGCGCGGCGGCGGCCACCGAGGCGTATGTCGACCTGGCGCGCCGCCACGACCTCGATCCGGCGCAGCTGGCGCTGGCCTATGTCACCAGCCGCCCCTTCCTCACCAGCACGATCATCGGCGCCACCAACTTGGAACAACTGAGCAGCAACATCGCCGGCTGCGCCTTGCCGCTGTCGCCGGCGGTGCTGGCGGGCATCGAGGAAATCCACCGCAGCTACACTTATCCGTGCCCATGAATCGCTCACCTGGAATACGGCGCTCGAGTACCGCAGCGTTTTTTCTACTCACACAGGGAGTAGGTGGCCCGCAGGACCGGCTGCGGAAAATAGATAGCACCCGCCCACAGCATCTACTGAGGACAGGGGGACTAGGTCGTCTCGTTCTCTGCAGCGCCGTTCTCATGGCCTTGGGGCAATCAGCGGCGCACGCCGACGACTGGCAAGTGGACCCCAACACCGCGCCCTATGGCAAGGAAACCACGGTCATCGTCACGCCGCCGCTAGGCACGCGCCAGCTTGGCGTCATACCCGGCGGTCCGCGGGTGACGAGCAGCCTCAATCTCACGGCGGAAGTGCGCGACTTGGCGGTTCACGATGCGGTGGTGTACGCGACGCTGGGAAAAGAAGGCTTGGTCACACTCAGCGTCGCCGATTTGCATGTCTTGGGACGCGGCGCCAATCCGGGCGACTACCGCCACCTGACCTTGATGAACGAGGGCCATGCCTTGGTCGCCGATGGCAACGGAGGGCTCGCCGTCCTGGATATTAGCGACCCGACGGCGCCGCGCGCAGTGGCCTGGCATCCCACACCGCAAGTCATCACCGCACTCGCCACCGATGGCCGCTACGCCTATGTGGTGTTGGGTCACACCACGCTGCGCGTGCTCGATCTAGCACAAGCGCGCCAGCCGCAAATGGTTGCTGATCTAGCGTTGAATGTGACGATAGAGGACATGCATTTACACGACGGACATTTGTATTTCGCCGCCGGCGAGGCAGGCATGCAGATCTACGACGTCGCCAATCCCCTCCATCCGCTCGCCAGCGGCCGCTACCGCACCACCGGCGCCGCCCATGCCCTGAGCATCGAGAACGACCATGCTTATGTCGCGCTGGGCAAGCACGGACTGTTGGTGCTGGACATCTCCGATCCGGCCCTGCCGCGCTGGCGCGGCAGTCACAGCAAGCTGGGGGACATTCGTCGCGTCGCGGCGCGTGAGGGACTCGTCACCGTTTACAACGCGCGCGGCGATGTCATCAGCATCGACGTGACCCTGCCGGAGATGCCCACTACCTACGCCATGCACGCATTACGCGCGCCGGTTTCGGCCGCGCTGCCTACTGATCTGTACACGCTCGTGGCCAGCGGCAAGCAACTGCTCGCCATCGACTTCAGCGCCGAACCGCCGCAACTCAGCAACGAAGGCTTGAACGTGGGCCGTGGCGTCAATTTCGGCGGCGAGCGGCGCGCCACCATCGACGGCGATATCGTCTATGTCGCCGACTGGTTCTCGGGCCTGCATCTGTACGACATCCGCGATCCCAACCAACCGGCGCTGCTGTCCAGTTTTCATACCCCCGGCTCACCCAAGGGCGTGGCGGTGCGCGATGGTCTGGCCTATGTCGCCGACGACGACCATGGACTGCGCGTGGTAGACGTGCGCGATCCGCGCGCGCCGCGCGAAATCACCGCGTTGGCCACACCGGGCCTGGCCTATATTCCCAAACTCGCCGGCGACCGCTTGTACTTGGCGAGCCATCGCGGCGGTTTCCAAATCATCGATGTGACGCGGCCCGCGCAACCCGCACTGATCAGCAGCGTGGCCACGCCGGGTCTCGCGTGGGGCGTGGAAATCGTCGGCGACACGCTCTACGTGGCCGATGATCAAGCCGGCCTGTTGATCTACGATGTGCGCGATGCCGTTGCGCCGATCTTGGTGGGCCAATTCGCCGCTGAAGGCCGCATCGAGGATGTGCGCGTTCGCGACCACATCGCCTATCTCGCCTCCTTCGACGCCGGCCTGTATGTGGTGGACGTGCGCGAACCCGCCACTCCGCGGTTGCTCGCCCAATTACCCACACCAGGCAACGCGCGCGGAATCGACTTACAGGGTGATCATCTTTATCTCGCCGACTGGTTGGCCGGCGTGCATGTCATCGACATCCGCGATCCCGCGCGACCGCGCCTGCTCGGCAGCTACGACACCCCCGGCGCGGCCTGGGGCGTCAACGTCAAGCATCAACACGCCTATGTGCTCGACTGGTGGGGCGGATTCATGGCGCTGGATGTCAGCGATCCGCGTCGCCCCAGTTACGCCGGCCGTTATCATGAGCGCGGCACGGTCCATGACATCGCCGCCCGCAACAACCACCTATTCGTCGCCCACGGCAGCGGCGGCTTGCAAGTCTTCGACATCAAGAACCCGCTCAATCCCACCTGGGTGACCGGCGTCGATCTGGCAGGCAAGACCACCCATGTTGCAATCGCTGGCGCAGTGGCCTTGGCGGGCACGCAGAGCGGTGAGTTGTATGTCATCGATATCGCCAACCCGTATCAAGCGCGCGCGCGCGCCCATCTGAAATTAGGCGCGGCGGTGAAACAACTGTTCGCCGACGTGCGCGGCGCACGCGTGGTATTGGCCAAGGGCGAAACGGTCTTTATCGACCTCACCCTCCCCAGCGCGCCGCGCGAGCAACGTCGCGTAGCGGCCTCCGTCGTGGCGCAAGACGCCAGCCACGACTACTTCGTCGACAGTGATGGCCAATTGGCCATGCTGACTCACGACGTTGGACCGAAGGTCGGCACCAGTCAACCGCAACCGCCGGTGCTGCCGCTGTCGTGGACGGCGACGGCGCGCGCTCAACATGCCGTACCCATCCGTCTTGCCGCCACGCGCGCTGAACCGAAGGTCGGCGTCAGTCAACCGAAGGTCGGCGAGAGCCAACCGCGGATTGGCGAGAGCCAACAGATTTATCTCTACACTGCCAAACAAGAACTCGTCATCGCATCGATTGGCCCGAAGGTCGGTGCTAACCAAGCGAAGGTCGGCGCCAGTCAACCGGAGGCCAGCGATAGCCAAGCACGCCGCCTGCGGCCGCTCGCCACGCTCAGCGTCGACGCTCCCTTGATCGACATGTTGCTGAGCGGCGCTGATCTCTACGCTCTCGATGACACCGGCACCGTGACGGTCATCGACGTCAGCAACGATTTAGCGCCCGCGATTACCGAGCGCTATCCATTAGTGAGTCGTGCCACGCGACTCCGCGCCCATCGCGGCACGCTTTATCTCGCCGGGGAAAGCACGCTAACCGCCGTCAAACCACTGCCAGATTTTCACGTCGCCGCCGGCGAACTGCGTTATGCACTGCGTATCACCCCCGACACACCTCTCGGTACCTACAGCCTCGCCGCCCGTGATGGTAAGGGCAAGCTGTCACTACACCCCAACTCTTTGCGTGTGTCATTGCCGCGTTTTTCCAAACCCAAGTTCACCCTGGAAGACCTGCAACGGGTGATGCAAGAGCGCGAGCTCAACGACGGTCGGGACCATGCGGCATCGCAAGAGTGAATGCTTACGCGTAGCGCGCCTGCACCGAGCAATCTCTCTGGGTTGCGACATGATGCCATCTAAATTGCGCGCCTTTAACGGACAGGCTGCGCGGAACCGCCCTAGTGACGCGTCTTCTAAGCTTGCAGTACGTGAAGATGACGCCAATGTTGGACCAGGCATGCATGGAAAGGCTCTACGCGCTGAATACTGGGCTTGCCCAGCACAAGCCTAGCAGTCGTTACAGGCCACAATATATGAGATATTGATGAGCACCCAACCACTTCGCATCGCCCTGATAGGCGCGGGCATCATGAGCGCGACCATCGGCATCATGCTTCGCAAACTCATGCCAGAGGCAACAATACATATCTACGAGCGTCTCGACCGGGTCGCCGCCGAGAGTTCCGATGCTTGGCATAACTCGGGGACCGGCCATTCCGCCTTCTGTGAACTGAATTACACACCCGTACAGAACGGAAAGATCCAAGTCGCCAAAGCACTGGAGATTGCCCATCAATTCGAAATCTCCAAACAGCTATGGGCCTATCTGGTCGAGCATGACTGCCTCTCCTACGACGTGCCATTCATCAACACCATGCCGCACATGAGTTTCGTCACCGGCAAGGACAACGTAGCGTTTCTCAAAGCGCGTTATCAAACGCTAAAAACGGCGGCCATATTTGAGGATATGCAGTACTCATCGAAGTCGCGGCAGATCGTCGAGTGGATACCCTTGATGATGGAGGGCAGAGCGTCTGACGTCCCGCTGGCCGCAACCCGCATGGACGCCGGCACCGATGTGAACTTCGGCCGCATCGCCCGCAACATGATCGAGCACCTGGAGACCACTGACCACGTCGAGGTACACCTCGGCCACAGTGTCACAGACATCACGAGACAAAAAGACGGGCGCTGGACGCTGACTCTCGAGAAGCGTGCCGACGACACTGATCGAGAAATCTGGGTGGATCGCCTGTTCATCGGCGCCGGCGGAGGCTCGCTGCCTTTGCTAAACCAGACCGGGATCAAAGAATCACAGGGCTACGGCGGATTTCCTATCAGCGGACAGTTCCTGCAATGCACCAACGAAGACGTCGCGCGCCGTCATACTGCGAAAGTGTATGGTAAGGCTGCCGTCGGCTCGCCGCCCATGTCGGTGCCGCATCTGGACACACGCATCATCGATGAACATAGAACGCTCTTTTTCGGACCCTATGCCGGTTTGTCCACCAAGTTCCTAAAGAACGGCTCCTATTTCGACTTGCCGCTGTCCATAGAAATGCACAATGTCTGGCCCATGCTCTCGGCCGGCATGCGCAACGTCGAACTGACGAAATATTTGATCAAGCAAGTCACCCTGTCCGACGAGGATAGGTTCACTGAATTGTTGGCCTATTATCCCCAGGCCCAACGCAACGACTGGACGCTGACGACGGCGGGACAGCGAGTGCAGATAATCAAAAAGGATGCCCAGAACGACGGCATATTGGTTTTCGGCACCGAAATCGTGGCTTCCGCGGACCGTTCCGTCGCCGCCCTGCTCGGCGCCTCGCCCGGCGCCTCCACCTCGGCTTCTATCGCCATCGACGTCATCGGCCGCCTGTTCCCCGATGAAATCAAGAGCGAGTCCTGGCAGCGCCGCCTGCGGACGATGATCCCGACGTTCGGCACCTCGCTCATCGATGATGGGGCCTTGTGCTTGGAGACACGTAAGCGCACGGCGACGGTCTTGGGTTTGTAGAACCCTATCTCATAATCCCACGCGGTCGCGGATACATCGCATTTTAATGTTGGTGATCGCATGCGCCGGAACGCACGTTATGCTTTTGCCTAGGTTTGCTATCAATCAATTGAGTCAGACACCGTGATCTTCCTGCCATTGAGCGGAGAGGTGCTCTGCACCTTGGATAATTGCGACACTGTATTGGTGTCTACATCCACAACGAAATCGCGCCCGCCATCACCGAGCGCTAATCCTTGGTCGGTCGCGCAACGCACCTCTGCATACATCGCGGCACGCATTATTCGCCGCTGAAAGCATGCTCACCGCCGTCCCGCCGTTGCCGGACTTTCCTATCGCCGCCGGCGAGCCGAAGGTCGGCGATCGCCCATTGCACCATGCGCTACACCTCTCACCCGATACGCCCCTCGGCGCGTAATGCCTGACTGCCACCGGCGGCGACGCCAAGACCCTCATCCAGTCCGACGCCCTGCGCGTGGAAATGCCGCGTTTCGCCAAACGGCACTTCACCATGGAGGACTTGCAGCGCGCGAGGCAAGAGCGTCGACGTTGCAACGACGACGAGGCGGCGGTACCGCAAGGGTCACTACGTCTAGCGCCGGGCGGGGTCCCCGCTGCCATATTACCCTGCTGTGACAGTTCGATACTTCAGCCTCATGTGCAATCCCTCGGCAGCGCGTCGCCGTTTGCGCGCGTGTATGTGCAGCACCGCGATGCCTAGAACCAGGAGCACCCACGTCGCCGGTTCCGGCACAGCCGCCAGATTGGCGCGGATCTCCCCGCCTGGAAAGGCGCTCGTATGAATATTGAAGTAGGCCTGGCCATTGGCCAACCCAACGGCTAACGCGGCTTCGGCTTCGGCGACCGTCCCTCCGCTGGCGGTAATGAAATTACCATTGAAGCTGGTAGTCAGGGTCAGATCCAAGAGCTGATTGTAGGTGCCCGCCGAGACGCCCGCAGGGAAACCCGGAAAAGTGGGCGTAGGCGTCGCAACGCCCGCATTGGTGCCGGGTAGCGCGCAGCAATGTATATGCGCAACCGTGGTGGTTCCCGTCAGCCCCGTGAAGTCCACATCCACGAACAAGCTGTGGGCGATCGGATCGTAATCCACCCTGGCGAAACCCGATCCGAGGGAAGCGTTAGACGGGTTCTCGTTGAGCCCACTGAAGACAGCGCTGTATGAGAGCGGTGTGGCCTGCACCCCGTTCATCCAGAGGGACATTACCGCAAACAGCACAATGAAAGGCTTTGCCATACATCGTCCCTAAGTTAAGCGATCTGCAACCACCCACACACACCCAACACGGTTTGGCGCCCGGCCGGATCGGCGAACATACATCGCCAACGATATCCGAGCCGCTCCGCCCGCGGGGTATCGCCTTTGCCAGCGCCTCGACCCCGATACTTGCGCTGCGCTGCCGTCGGTTGATCATGGCGCCGTTTATTGGCATCACAGCTGATGCCTACGTAGCGTTTGATCATGCTCCAGTAGATCTCGCAATAACCGGGCATGCCCCACAAACCGCTCAGATCGTGGCTCGCTACGCTCTCACCATCTGACCTTATTCGTCAGGCATGCCTCATTGCAGGGCCCCATTTACCTGCAATAACCTATAAATAGCTTCAGCCATCCTACGATAGCCATTTTCGTTGAAGTGAACATGATCGGACTTTAACGAGGGGCTACGTTGTAAGTCACCAATCAAACTACCGTCAAACACCAATTGATACTCTTCGGCCAGCTCTTTGTAGAAAGGGGCAGAATTTGAAAACAGGTTTTTCTCTGGCACACCAATTAAAACGACCGGCACATTTCGACGTTTGGCTATCTCGAGCATACCCTGTATATTTTTTCTTATCTCAGATTGGCTGCGGTTGCGCAGGATGTCGTTGCCGCCTTCGATGAGAATGAGCAAATCTGGCATGACACGATCAAGTTCATTAGGTAATCTTTCCAGGCCCATAGTGCTAGTCTCGCCTGAGACACCCGCGTTGATCACCTCGACACCTGAAAGGTCGGCGAGCACTGACGGGTAGCTATCTTCTCTATTTACACCCAAACCCACAGTCAGGCTATCGCCGAAGGTCAGGATAGTTCCACCTGGCCCTATGGGGTCCAACTTGGGTGAGCCACAAGCCGCCAGTAGGACCACCGCAAGCGCAACGACTAACACTTGGATAAATCGATTTAGTCGACACACACTGCTCACTCTGTGGCACTTATCCCTTAGGCGAGTCGACGGCGGAGACGTCCAAGTTGCGCACCCTGTCATATGCTTGCGGCTAGTAAAAGAATTACCACGAACAATAATGCGCCCACTATTAGAAGTTTACTCCCAAGCGCTCTAATTCCTTCGTGCTCTTTCTCAACGCGCTTCAGTAGTCGCGTCAAGTCGCTCTCCGTCAGCCCTGAACAGTGTGGACATTCCCGCAATTTCTTTCCATGCAGCAATCCACATCTTTCACACTTGACGGTTAACTCTATTCTCGGCGGTATGAATATTGGCGGCGCCATAACGGGTCTAACCTAAGGACAGCGACATCCGCAGGCATGGGTAATCTTCATTGGTATGTTTCCGTATAGAGGTAACACGAACAAGCCAGAGCCGCAAAGGCTTCCGTTTTCTCGTATCTTACCTGGCAACCGGTCAGTATAG
>CALZJG010000086.1 GCA_945787555.1 uncultured Chromatiaceae bacterium
GAGCACGGCATGGATACGGGCGATGAGTTCACGCGGCGAAAACGGCTTGGTGACGTAATCATCCGCACCGCTGTCCAAGCCCCGGATCTTATCAGACTCTTCGCCGCGCGCAGTCAACATGATCACCGGCACGTCGCGGGTGAGTTCGTCGCGACGCAATTGCCGCGCGTATTCCAACCCGCTCACGTCGGGCAACATCCAGTCCAACAAGACCAGATCAGGCACGGCGTCGGCGAGCAAATGCTTGGCCTCACGCACGTCCGCCGCCGTTTGGATGTCGAAACCCGCGCGACGCAATGCCATCGCCACCATCTCACGTATCGCCGCCTCGTCTTCGACTAGTAGTATCTTGGCTGCCATGTTTCTGTCATCGCACTCCTGCCCGGGACGATTACACAACAGAAATATTACACCCATATGACCAGCGGCTGGAACTGACTTGTTGTTTTCTGACAACAGCGTTGTCCCTGCGCAAAAAAAAGGTTTACAGACCGTCATAAAACTTACAAAATCCGGCGCTATGCTGTGCGCCCGTTGCAGCCCGTCCCGATCGGGACGGCAGGGCGAAGGTTGGCGGCTCTTCTTGGCAGATGGCAGATGCGCGTCAACCGACCGGCTCGTCGAGGCTGTTGCACTAGCATGGAAACGGGATCTACACACTAAAATTCTTGTTGGGAGAAACGCATGAAGCAGAAACTAATCGTATTGGCAGTCGCCGGCGCCCTGATCGCCCCGGCGGCGATGGCGGACGTGGAAATCTATGGCAAGGCCCGCGTCTCGGTGAACTTCGAAAACGACGATAACGAAACGGCTGGCTCTGAAGACAGCGCCATCAACATCACCAGCAACAAATCCCGTTTGGGCTTCAGAGGCAGCGAAGACCTCGGTAACGGCTTGATGGCCAATTGGCAGATCGAGCAAGAAATAATGTTCGATACAGGCACCGACAAGGACAACCTCAAGGCGCGTAACACCTATGCCGGCCTGTCGGGTGATTTCGGTGAAGTGCGCATCGGCAAGCACAATACCCCTTACAAAGACTCCACCTCCAAATTGGACATTTTCAAGGACACCCGCGCCGACTATAATGCAGTGGTAGGCAACATTGGCGGCAGCGACGTGTTCAACAACCGCGCGCCCAATATTATCGCCTACCTCTCCCCCGACATGGCGGGCTTCAGCTTCGCTGCAGCGTACATCACCCAATATGACGGCGACGACGAACTGCCCATCACCACCGCAGAAACGGACCGCAACGGCATGAGCGTGAGTGCCAGCTACGCCAACGGCCCGCTGTATGTGGCCGCCGCCTTCGAACAACTCGCCGAACTCAACGTCGGCGAAGATGCCTCGGCCTACAAAATCGGCGGTAGCTACAAAGTCGCCGATGCCACCAAGGTCGGTTTGATCTATGAAGGCATCGATCTGGGCACCGTGGCGGGCAGTGACACGGATCGCGCTGCGGTCTATCTCAACGTCAGCCAGGGTTTCGGCGACAACACTCTCAAAGCCGCCTACGGCATGCTGGACAAGATCGGCGACGCTGACGACACAGGAGCCAATCACTTCGCCCTCGGTCTGTTCCGCACCCTGACCAAGAACACCGAGGTGTATGCCTTGTATGCCATGACCGCCAATGAAGACAACGGCACCTATGGTCTGTACAGCTTCAATACGGCCACTACCGGCGGTGACGCCTCCAGCGTGTCCTTCGGCATCAACCATTACTTCTCTAGCAAGTAATCCCGCCTAGGATCACAGGCTGACGACGGGCACCTCGCCAGAGGTGCCCGTTTTTCATCCTGTGGCATCTAAACCCGATATACCGCGCCTTACGGGGCCGCTCAGGGTTGCCACCCGACAAAAACGGCTTATAATCGGTCCCTTTCTGTGTGGCGGCCTTCTGAGGGGACGGGTCGCGACGCCCGAAACGGCGCCGCAACATGTTCTCCGCAAAGCTGCCTTTTGTATTTTTGAGACGGATTAACGTTATGTCTGAGGCATTGATGCCCACCTACAGTCGCTTGCCCGTCACCTTCGCGCGCGGCGAGGGGGCATGGTTGTGGGACACGCAGGGGAAGAAATACCTCGACGCGATCAGCGGCATCGCCGTGTGCGGCTTAGGTCACGCCCATCCGGCGGTGACCGAAGCTCTGTGCCGCCAAGCGGGACTATTGGTCCACACCTCGAATCTGTACGGCATCGCCCGCCAACAAGAATTGGCCGAGCACCTTACCCGCGTCGCCGGCATGGACAAGGCCTTCTTCTGCAATTCCGGCGCCGAGGCCAACGAAGCGGCGATCAAGCTGGCGCGTCTGCATGGCCATAAGAAGGGCATCAACGTGCCCACCATCGTGGTGGCGGAAGCGAGCTTTCACGGCCGCACCCTGGCCACCTTAACCGCCACCGGCAATCGCAAGACCCAAGCGGGCTTCGAACCGCTGGTACGTGGCTTTTTGCGTGCCTCCTACAATGACCTCGAAGCGCTGCACACCATCGCCAAGAACAGTACCGACGTCGTGGCGGTGCTGCTCGAACCCATCCAAGGTGAAGGCGGCGTCAACGTCCCCGACGATGACTATCTGGCCGGCGTGCGCGCGCTGTGCGACGAGCAAGGCTGGTTAATGATGCTCGATGAAGTGCAAACCGGCATGGGCCGCACCGGCCGCTGGTTCGCCCACCAACACAGCGACATTCGCCCCGATGTCATGACCCTCGCCAAAGGCTTGGGCAATGGCGTGCCCATCGGCGCGTGTCTGGCGCGCGGCGCGGCGGCCAACCTGTTCAAGCCGGGCAGTCACGCGACCACCTTCGGCGGCAATCCGCTGGCCTGCGCGGCGGCGTTGGCCACCCTGCAAACCATCGAAAAAGAGCAATTGGTAGAGCGCGCCGCGGAGCTCGGCAAGCGTATGCTGAGCCGCTTGCGTGAGCGCCTCACGCATTGCGAAGGCTTGGAATGCAAGCTTACCGACGACATCCGCGGTAAAGGTTTGATGATCGGCATCGAGTTGGAACGCCCCTGCGGTGAGTTGGTGCGCACGGCCCTGGAACGCGGCTTGCTAATCAACATCACCCAAGAACGGGTGCTTCGTCTGCTGCCGCCGCTCATTCTCAGCGACGCGCAAGCGGATCAAATCGTCGACCAGGTCGTCGAGTTGATCAGCGATTTTCTGCGCGCCGCCTAACCTCGGACAACTCATCATGGAACCGCGTCACTTTTTATCCTTGCCGGACATTTCCGCCACTGAACTGCGCGCGCTCATCCATCGCGCTATCGAACTCAAGGCGCTGCGCGCGCGCGGTGACAGCCACGAGCCGCTCAGGGGCAAGGTGATGGGGATGATCTTCGAAAAATCCTCCACCCGTACCCGGGTGTCGTTCGAAACCGCGATGATACAATTCGGCGGCCAGGCCATCTTCCTCTCACCGCGCGATACCCAACTGGGACGCGGCGAACCTGTCGAAGACACGGCGCGGGTCATATCGCGCATGGTGGATGTGGTGATGATCCGCACCTATGAACATGCCAAGATCGAGCGCTTCGCCGATTTCTCGCAAGTGCCGGTCATTAACGCACTCACCGATCGTGAACACCCCTGCCAATTGCTGGCCGACATGCAAACCTATGTCGAACATCGCGGCGACATCCGCGGCCGTAAGGTGGCATGGCTGGGCGACGGCAACAACATGTGCCACTCCTACATCCATGCGGCGCAATTGCTGGATTTCGAACTGGCCATCGCCAGCCCCGAGGGTTACGACCCCGACCCCGACATTCTGCGCGGCGCCGGCGGCCGCGCCCATCTGATCCGCGACCCGGAATCGGCGACCCGCGGCGCCGATCTAGTGGTGACCGATGTGTGGGCCAGCATGGGCCAGGAAGAAGAGCACCTCGACCGCCATCGCGCCTTCGCGCCCTATCAAGTCACCGCCGAGTTAATGCAGCCGGCCCAGCCCGACGCCCTGTTCATGCACTGCCTGCCGGCGCATCGCGGCGAGGAAGTGGCGGCGGACGTCATCGACGGCCCGCACAGCGTGGTCTGGGACGAAGCCGAAAATCGCCTGCACTCACAAAAAGCCCTACTGGAATTATTGCTCTGCCATTGAGCGAGGCACGCGGGAGCGGTGCCGGTACGCGTCTAGCGCCGCCTCATCGCCGCGACCCGCTGATCACGCACGGCGACCATCTCGTGCGAGGGATTAACCCGACCATCAATCATCCCCCTCCTCTTGGAAACAAAGGTGAGGGCCTATCACGGCGGGCAGTTTGTCAACTCCCTCGCGCACGCTTTCCCCGGGGATGTGGGCAGGGTCTAATTAGGCCTGCTAGGCCTGTTTGATTGCCGAGTTGAGCATCGACATGGAACTCACTCCATTGTGGCCGACCGTGGCCCTCACCCTGCAACTGGCCGGCGTCACCACCGGCGTGTTACTCCTGTTGGGCACACCCTTGGCGTGGTGGCTGGCGCGCACGCGCAATCGCTGGAAGGCAGTGATCGAAGCACTAGTCACGTTACCCTTGGTGCTACCGCCGACGGTGCTGGGTTTCTATCTGCTCATCGCGCTCGGACCGCAAGGACCGCTAGGTGCGCCGTGGCTGCAACTGACCGGCGCCCCACTCACGTTCACCTTCACCGGCTTGGTCATCGGCTCGGTGCTGTACTCGCTGCCTTTCGTAGTGCAACCACTGCACAACGCCTTCGGCGCCGTGGACCAAGGGGTACTGGATGCCGCCGCCACCTTGCGCGCCGGTCCCTGGGATCGCTTTAAGAGCATCGTCGTGCCCTTGGCGCGGCGCGGATTCGCCACCGCCGCCGTGTTGGGCTTTGCACATACCGTGGGTGAGTTCGGCGTGGTCCTGATGATAGGCGGCAACATCCCCGGCGAGACGCAAGTGTTATCCATCGCTATTTACGACCGCGTCGAGTCGCTGCGTTATGACGAGGCGCATGTGCTGGCCGGCCTGTTGCTAGTGTTCTCCTTCGCGGTGCTGTGGTGGGTGTATCGCCTGCAACGACGACCTGACGTGGACGCCAGACCATGAATACGCTCGCTGTCCAACTGCGCCTGCAACGCGGCGACTTCGCGCTGGATGCCGAGTGGAGCGCGCCGGCGCGCGGCGTGACCGCATTGTTCGGCCCGTCGGGCGCGGGCAAGACCACCTTACTGCGCGCCATCGCCGGCTTGGAACGTGGCATGGGCATGGTGAAACTGGCACGGCAATGTTGGCAGGACGATGCGCGCGGCCTGTTCGTGCCGCCGTCGCAGCGCGGTCTGGGTGTGGTATTTCAAGATGCACATTTATTTACTCATCTCAGCGTGCGCGGCAATCTGGAATACGGTTGGCGACGCGTCACTCAACGCCCGTTGGCGTTCGAGGCCGTGGTCGAATCACTGGATTTGGGGCCGCTGTTGACACGCCGGCCCGCCGGTTTGTCGGGCGGTGAACGACAGCGCGTAGCCTTAGGCAGGGCATTATTGGCGCAACCTTGCCTGCTATTGCTGGATGAACCTCTGGCGGCACTGGATCGCGAACGCCGTGACCAGATCCTACCCTACCTGGAGCGGCTGCCGGTGCTGGCGGACATCCCTATCGTGTACGTCACTCACGCGCTGGATGAAGTGGTGCGCCTGGCCGACCACATGGTGTTGCTGGACGCCGGCCGCGTCAGTGCGCAAGGGCCGCTGACCACGCTACTCGCGCGGCCCGACCTGCCGCTAGCGCGCCGCGACGACGCCGGAGCGGTGCTCGAAGTCACGGTGGCAGGCCACGACGAGCATTATCACCTCGCGCATCTGCACCTGGCTGGTCAATCCTTGTACGTCACCGGCCCTGCACCCGCAAGCGGCGCGCGCTTGCGGGTGCAAATACACGCCCGTGATGTGAGTTTGGCCCTTGCCCCGCCTACGCCCAGCACCATCCTTAACGTGTTGCGCGGCACGGTCAGTTCCGTGACGCCGGCCTCGCACGCCGGCCAAGTCATGGTCGGCGTGCAGGTGGGCGAGCAACACTTGCTGGCACGCATCACCCGCAAATCCGCCGATCAATTACCCGTTCAACCCGGACTCACGGTCTATGCGCAGATCAAAAGCGTCGCCCTGGTGGGCTGAGCTCATGTGTCAACAGACCCAGAATTGGACAGCCCGCCCCCTTTGCCACTATCGTTAGCACCTTTGCCTTATCATCCCGGAACACATGACCGCCTTACTAGAACTAAAAGACATTGAATGCCGCTACGATGACACCGTGGTGGTCAGCGGCTTGCACATGCACGTACATCAGGGTCACATCGCCTGCCTGCTCGGCCCCAGCGGTTGCGGCAAGACCACGGTGCTGCGCACCATCGCCGGCTTCGAACCGGTGAGCGCCGGCGAAGTGCTGCTGCGCGGCGTCACCGCCTCGCGCCCCGACTACACACTGCCGCCGGAAAAACGCCGGTTGGGCATGGTGTTTCAGGACTATGCCTTGTTTCCGCATATGAACGTCGCCGACAACATCTGCTTCGGCCTGCGCGGCATGAATCGCGCGGCCAAGCAAGAGACCGCCGCACGTTTGTTGGACACCGTCGGCATGTCAGGCTATGAACAGCGCTATCCGCACGAACTCTCCGGTGGTCAGCAGCAGCGCGTGGCGCTGGCGCGCGCCCTGGCGGCGCGCCCGGAACTCATCCTCATGGACGAACCGTTCTCGAACCTAGATGTGGATTTACGCGAACGCCTCGGCTTGGAAGTGCGCGACATCCTCAAGGAACAAGGCATCGCCGCCATCTTGGTGACCCATGATCAGCAAGAGGCCTTCGCCCTGGGCGATGTCATCGGCATCATGCACCAAGGCCATATCGTGCAATGGGACACGCCCATCAATCTTTATCATGAGCCGGTCAACCGTTTCGTGGCCAATTTCATCGGCCAGGGCGTGTTCCTCTCCGGCACGGTATGCACGCCGGACAGCATCGAGACCATCGTCGGCATCATCCCCGGCGACCGCGCCTACCCGTGGCCGCCCGGCACGGCTGTCGATGTGCTGCTACGCCCGGACGACATCGTCCATCAGCCCAACAGTGGACTGCGCGCTGAAATCGTCAACAAAGCCTTCAAGGGCGCGGAAATCCTCTATACCTTACGTTTAGTGGATGGCACCAGCGTACTCAGCCTCTTCCCCAGTCATTACGATTATGCGCTGGGCGAGCGGGTCGGCATCGGCGTGGCGGCGCACCATCTGGTGGCCTTTCCGCGTGATTGAGTCTCCATAAAAAAAGCGGGCCGATGGCCCGCTTTTCTACATTGCGACGCTGTCCGAGCTTACAGCAAGCCCGCCAAATAAGTCGCCAAGGCCTGGATTTCATCATCCGACAGGCCCTTCGCGATGTTGCTCATCATACCGGCCGGGTCATTACTACGCGCCCCTTCGCGAAACTCCTTCAATTGCTTGACGAGATAGTCGCGATGCTGACCACCGATCACCGGGAATACGGCGACGTTGGGCGACTTGCCGCGACCGCGCTCGCCGTGGCAATTCACGCAGCCATAGACGTTGTTCTTCGGATTACCCTCGAAGAATAATTTCTCGCCCTTCTGGGCCAGCTTACGGTCCGCGTCGGTAAGCGGTTTCTTAGCCATTTTTTGTTGTTGGAAATAGGCGCCGATGTCATGCGCGTCCTCATCGCTGGCCACCATCGCGGCCATACCCGCCATGGTTTCGTTATTGGTCCGCAAACCTTTTTGGAAGTCTTTAACTTGCTTGGCGATGTACGAAGAATATTGTCCAGCCAGACGCGGGAAGGTCGCATCTTCACTGTTACCATCGAAGCCATGACAGCCACCGCACAGTCCCGATTTGGCCTCACCCGCCGCCGGATCGCCTTTAGTCGCCGCCTGCACGCCACTCACAGCCACCATCAGGGCCGCCGCCGCAAGCCAATGTACTGCTTTAGTCACCATAAATCCCCCTCTAAAGTCCGGAACGAAGATGTAGCACACCCTCAACCACCCCACTGTGGAACCAGTTATATTACTCGCTCTGCCTATTCCGTCAAATAGTCAACTCAGCCGCGCGCTGGAGTTCCACAGCCTCCCCTCCCCCGCCCCAGCCAGCAACCGCCAACTTGCTCGTCGAGATTCTTTACACTTACCCCCTGGCAGAGCCACACTGATTCAGCCCATATTTTCAAATAGAACTTGTTTTCAGCGCGTTATCGAAGTTGGCCCGACAGTTGCATTATTCATTGCAGCCAAGGGTCTCAGTGGTTGGCATCTTGGGGGGAATTCGGTTAAGGGAAATAACAACAAGTGGGACGACCACAATAAAAACACTGCGACGGCCCGTATGGGCCGTTTTTTTTCGCAGTATTGACCCCGGCTGGAGACAATGAAACTCGGCACGATAAATAGGATAGACACTCAGGTCTGCACGTTACGGATGATGGCCGCAGCAGTACCACCAACATCCGGTAACGAACATGATCCGCACACTGATACTGACCGCCATCACCACACTTGCCGCGCTACATGCCGCCATGAGTCACGCCACACCGCTGGTCAACGGCGTGGTGAGTACGGGCGAGTACAATCAA
>CALZJG010000087.1 GCA_945787555.1 uncultured Chromatiaceae bacterium
CTCAGATAGTGCCTTAGAAACAGCGTCGCCCCCGCGATCACTTCATTGTCCGTGCGTGACTCGGCGCTGAGGTACTCGAAATGCCCCAGCACCCGGCCACTCTCATCGACCGCCAACACGGGCACGGGCATCAGCTTGTCGATGAAGATATACGTCACCAGCACGATCAGGAGAACGCCCGCCAACCCCCAGCCGAGTAAGCTGTAACGTTGCAAGCGCATGACCAGGCCCCCGGTGGGTCCGTGCATGCGTACCAGGTCTTTGGTCGATAAGTGTTCCGCTTTCCCCATGGTCATTGGCCCTTGCCTTTGTCGATGCTTTGTTTAATGAAGTGCGCCCGGCGGGCGGCTTCGACGCTGCGTTGGCGCTTGCGCCGGGGCTTGTTGCCCTCGCCGCCCGGCTTAGCCGGCGCGGCGCGCTCGGACTTCTCCCGCGCGTGGCTGTCCGCCGCCTGGGCCGTCCCCGCGACCTGTTTACCGGCGGCCACCACGGCCGCCGTTTCGGCCGCCTTGCCGCGCGCCGGGGCGGCCTGGCCGGCGGCGCCAGTGGACGCGGACGCGGCGCCACCCGATGATGATGATGCGGCCGCGCTGTGCACGCGCGCCACACCACCCAAGGCGCCGGCGGACGGTGGCCGCGCGGCGCGCCGGTTATCCACGGCATGGGCGACCGCGCCGCGGCCACCCATCCCCATGCCTAGTCCCAGGCCCTTAACGCCGCCTACGAAACGAGACTGCGTGGCGCGGATCGTCGCGGCGGTGGCCGCCAAGGCGCCGCCCGCAAACGGCATGACCAGGCTGCTCATCGCGCTGTTGTTGGCCGCCAAAGCCGCCGCCAACAGCGGCGCGGCCACCAGCAACCCGCAAATCAACAGATTCAGCACGGTGTAGAGCAAGTACACGCCCGACTTCTCGGCGACGAACAGGCCCGCGTCGCCCGAGATGAGTTGCTCGGTCGCCGCGAAGAACACCGGGGAGAAGAACCACACCAGCAAGGCTTCCATGATCGGCCACAACAAGATCGCGCCGCTAAAGACGCCCCACCCTCTCAGCAACTTGAACTTGCTGGTGATCGCCAGCGGAATGGCGATCAGACCCCACACGAAGGCCAGGCCGTAGCCGATGGCCAAGGCCTGGCGCATGAACACCAGCACGAACACCACCAACACCAGGGAGATGTAATGGATCAGCGCCGTGGCGCCCAGCACCGGCAACGACAGTATGGCCATCCCCTGGTCCATGACGCCGCCCAAGAGGCCTTCGCTTTTCTTGTCCATCGCGTTGATGGAATCCATGAAGTGCTGCATCTGCGCGAAGACCACCTCGAAGGAGCCTTTCTCGCTGAACATCCCGTAGAAAGTATTGAAGGCGTGACTGACGAGCGAGCCCAGCGCGAAATAGACCGCCATGAAGAACCCGAACATCAAAAAGTCACGCACCGCGCCAGCATATTTCGATTGGCCCGAGAAGCTATCGAGCTGGGTTTCCATCAGCCGTATCCACATCGCGATGATCACCAGCACGGGCGTCACGCGCGTGATGACCCACAGCGCGATGTCTTCAACGTTCTCATAGATGGAACTGGCATCGAAGAGGCTAATCAGGGAAACGACGGCGTCCATGCTTGCGCCCCCTATTTAGCCGCCGCGCCGAAGATCGCGGCATTGCCGTCCAGTAGCTGTTCGGCGCGCAACGTATCGCCCAGCCTGGCCCTTTCCTCTTCGGCCTGCCGCCGGCCCTCGGCGGCGGCCAAGGCGGCGTAGATGGCGGCCGATTGCGCCGCGATCTGTTGGGCTTCCTTGTCGGTCACCCCGTCGCTGCTCTTGTGGAGATTTTCCGCGCTGGCCTTTTCAAGCTCGCGCAAGTACTGCTCGCGCGAGACCGCGTCTTTCTGCGCCCGCAATGCCCGCTTCTCGGACTCGGAATCGGCGCCACCGATGCGCTTGTCGATCTCACGCGAGAGCATCATCAATTGCTCATCGATGGGCTTGCCAGCAAGGTCATAGGCCTCCATGAAATTGGCCACGTCCCGCGCGAAGCGCTCGTCGAGATGGCGTAGAAAGGTATTCTCGACCGCGTCCTTCTCTTCTTTGAAGTGCTTGATCCCCTGGTTGACGCGCAGCAAGGTCTCGTTCTGCGCCTTGGCCTCGTCGACCATGTCGACCATTTTTGTGTACATCGCTTCGAGCTTGGCAATCATCTTCGCCAACGCCAGGTTCTCTTCGCCGAACACACTGCCATGGGCGTTATAACTGACCAGCAATAAGACTGCGTACAAAGCGTTACGCATGCGCGTTCTCCTCAGCGATGGCCTTTTCCAGTAGGTACAGACGTTCCAGCGGGTCGGCGGTACTCATGCCGATGGAATGTTTCAAGTCCAGTATGCGCGGGTCAGTGTTGGCCAAGTGCAACACCCGTTCGGGGAAGGTCAGGTGTAGATCGTAGTACGCATCGCCGACCGAGCGCATCGAGGGCCGCCAGGGGAAGTTCAACGGATACGGATAGGCGCGCCAGCGCGCCAACGCGCCGCCCGCCATGTTGAGGCGCTGGGCGATGTGCTCGTGCTCATCCTCCCGATACATCAAGGAGCGGATCGCGATGGAATTGAGCACTTCGGACTCGATGGTATCCACCTCCTTGATGCCCTGGGTCACCAAGTCGATGCTGGCGTCATCCTTGCGACCCATGCGCGCCAGCTCCGAGATCAGCCGCCCCACCACCTCGGGCGCAATCGCCACGAACTTATGCAACTCGTCCAACAGGACGCGCGCCGGCCGCCGCCGCGCGAAGGCCATGTGCGAGAAGCGCAGCGACAAGAACACCAAATAGAACTTGAGCAGTTTCGGCGACGCCTTATCGACGTCCTTGAGATCGACCCCGGTGATACCCTCACTCAGGAGCAAGTTGTCTTGACGGGTAAACAAGCGCCCCTCGGTGGTATTGAGGAAGCTATCCAAATTCTCGGCCATGGCTTGCGCCGCCGCGCGCTGCGGGGTGCTGGAAAAGTTTTCGTTGTCCTGCAGCTCGACCAGGAAGGTATCGATGGTCGGGGCGCCCTGCGCTTCGTCGGGCGCGGCATAACACAATTGCAAGGCCGTCTGCGCGGCCGCCTCCTGGTGCACATCCAGCGCGCTCTGGCCGTCCGCCAGCAAAAAGGCCAGCGCTTGGACAGTGCTGCCCGCCAACGTCGCGTCCAGCGGCAAACCCTTCGGATCGCGGGACGCCAGCGCATAAGGCGGCAGTGGATTGATCACCGTGGTATTCGGGTCGACCTTGGAATACGCCCCCCCGAAGTGCTCGACGATCCAGCGGTACGACTCGCCGATCTCGGCGATGTACCAGTCGATGCCGAAGGGGTAGGTTTCCAGGATCGTGGCGACCTTGTCCACGCCTTTGCCCATGCCCGTCTTCGCGCCGGTGAAGGCGTGAGAGAGCTTGAGGCTGCTGTAGTTAAACCCGATCAGTTGCCCGGCCGCGCCGATGCGCAACGACTCGGGATGGCGCTCGCCGGTGCGATAGACCTGCACGGGCAGCATGTCGGCCACCTGCCAGGTATCGTCGGGCCGCAGCATCGGGCAACGGTACCCCTGCCCCGGCTGGCCGATGCGAAAATACGGCAACTGAATATAGTCCGCCGCCCGCACTTGCCCGCCGTGGCCCTCGATCCAATCGGTGATGTCACCGGCGGCCGCCTCGACTTCGTCGCACGTCCCGTGTAGGTGCACCACGTAGGCATTGCGGTAGATGCGTAAATTATTCTCCGCCACGAACTGCCGGAACGCCGATAGATCACTCAGGCCTTTGGCCGAATAGTCACGCCCGCGGCGCGACATCAGGCCATCAGTCAGGTCCGAGTCGGCCTCGGACTTGCGCATCGCGTGCTTGGTATCCACCGCCTCGACGATCTGCACCACATGCATGGGACAGGCAATCGCCGCCAAGCCCGTGAACCACGCCGGGACGGCATTGGGATACATATAGAAGAACAACACTTTGGTGTGCGCATCGTCGAAAGCGACGGTGTTCCCCGCCTCCGGCACCGCACGCGTCCATTGCTCGCGCAGCGCAAAGCGCGCGTCGCTCACCGGCATGCGACCGGCGAGGTGCGCTGGGCGATAGAAACTCTGCTGCACCCGCCGTGCGTATTCGTCCACGCCCGCGATGCGCGCGCCGGGCAAATAGCGCAGCAAACCCCGGACATACGCGTCCAAGGCCAACCCGGCCTTGGCTTGGTTGGCAAGCTGGCGGCGCACGAAAAACCCGCCCCGCCCCGAGCGCTTGGTTACCACCAGGCCCACGCGATTGGCCATCGCCAGTGACCCCAGGTGGTGCGCCATGTCCTCGCGCAATGGCGCCGCCATATCCGCGCCGCGCACCATGTCTTGGCCTTTTTCCAGGTACTCATCGGCGAGCTGTTGATCGCGTTCTCGCCAGAGATGAAATTCGAACACATACTCGCGCTCGAAGTGATTGAGCAATTGATAGAGCTGCGAGAACTGTTCCTCGCGCCCGACCTCGGTCAACAATTCGCTGTCCAAGCCCGCCCACTCCACCAACAATGACACCGCGCCGTCGGTGTGCGCGACCACGGCCTCGCTCAGCGCGTGGCTCCACGTGTAGTTGTCGTGGTAGTGGCTCATTCTGGACGCGTAACCTCGGCAGGCCGACGCTGGCGCTCTCGCGCCGCCATGAAACGCACCGGCATGAACGCCACGTCCTCGCCCAACGCGAACAAGGCCACCATGACAGCGAAGAACAGCGCGCCCACCACCGCCATCAGCACCTTGACCAGCACCCACGGTAGCACCAGCGCCATGAAGCCCGCCGAGAGGGCGCCGATGCCACACACGACGCCCCACAGCGGTAAGCCGAACAGTTCCTTCGGTCGCAGACGCGCGTTATAGGCGGGCATGCTAGACGACCAGCGTGGCGATACCGTAGACCGATCCCGAGAGGAGCAAGGCGATCACGCCGCCGCCCAGAAACTGCCAACCGTTGTCTTTGCGCCCGAGGGCAAAGAAGCCGGCCCCCGCAAACATACCCAAGATCGCCAGTATGCCCACGATCAACGCCACCACATCCGTGACCTTCTTGCCGACGGACTGCGCCTTGGCATCGACCGACCCACCGCTCGCGTAGCTCGGCAGCTTGGCGTCGGCCCAAGACACATCGGGCATAAAGGCGACCAGCCCACCCAGCATCACCATCAGCAATAGAAACTTCCTCATCTCTTCTCTCCTTCAATGTCTAGCGGCTTTGGATTTCAAACTATGGTCAGTGGTCGAGGCCCAGGAACTGACGGCGATGATGGCCCGACCGAGCATGTAGGTGACAGGCAGCAACAGCAATGTGGTGTCCGTTGCGATTACCCAATGCAGGATCACTTCTTGGGCAAAGGTGGCTTGATCGAACCAAGCCACCAAGGCGTGCGCGGCCGAATCGGGCAGCATGGGGACGGCAACATGGTTCACGAACCACTGGCGGATGATCCCGCCATTGAACACGCGCCCGAACAGTTCCACGGTGGGGAAACAGCCGATCAAGAACAGCGGCACCAAGGGCGCCGGCAAGATTACCCAAACTTGGACCCAAGTCAACATCACACCACCTCCCGATATTGTTCCGGGTCAGCGGCGCGCAGCGCGTCCGCGCGCACTGTGCTGAGCGCGGCCGGGTTCATGTATTTGGTCCAGAAGTCCAGGCCGGCGGCCGAGGACTTGCTTCCGGGCGCGGGCATCTCGATGTCGCGCCAGCCGGCAAAGTCGGGCAAGGGCAGGCGCGTCTTGAAGATAGGGTTGATGGTCTCGCCCTCCACATCCATCAGCGTGGAGATAAAGGCTTCACCGGGGCGCAATTGCTTAAAGTCTTGCGCCGAGGTACGAGGCGCTGCGCGGTTCATGAAGTTCACGCCGTCGCGCCCGCCCAAGTCCGAAGAACCCACTTCCACGCGCTCGTACTCACCCATCAGTTGCGCGGCGTAGCGCGAGCTACTGTCGCCCATCACGCGCAACACGATCTTGTTGGCGATGGTATCGTCGAGCACGTCCTTGAACGTGGGACTCACGTCTTCCAGTTGCCCGATGCTTTGAAACGAGAAGAACAGCGGCATCCCCGCGCTACGGCAGCGCGCCGAAAACGGATCGAAATTGGCATGGAAGAAATCGCCCCAGTCGTCCAGGAACAAGGGAAACGGCACCGAGCCGTCCGCGCCGGCGAGCTGGCGCCGACGCGCCTCGACATGAAACATTTCCACCAAGGCCACCGCCACGGTCTTGGAGAACTTGGTCAGGGGCAAGTGGAAGTAAACGCGCTTGCCCTGCGCCACGATGTCATGCACGCGGATATCCGGCTGGTAGTCGTTCAACCGCTCGGTATGCGGTCCGTACACGAACGGGAACAGCCGGTTCAACAACCCTTGCAGCAGCGCCTTGCGTTTTACGTGGTCGTCGCTCTTGATCCAGTCGGCGTACAGATTCAATGCCACCGGATCGACGGCGGCGGTCTTGGCCTGGCGCAACAAATCGCTCTCGGCGTCTTCCGCCGCCACGGCCACATACAGGTCGCGCAGATTCACCGGCACGCCCAGGCCCTTGAGAATAGGCACCACCAACAGCAATTTGGACAATTGCTCGTCGCTATAAAACGTCGTCGACGCCGTGGTACCGATCAGGCTATGGGTGAGCCGGTCCACCACGTCGCCGGCCTCCCCTTCCATCAAATTGACGCTATGCGTGCCGGGCAGCTCGGACGAGAAGAAGTAATCGGGCGCGCCCCGGCAGGCGACATGCTTCTTGTAGATATCGATGTCGCCCTTGCCCTCGAACACCGCATAGCCGGACCCCGGCCAGAAGGTGGGCATTTGATCGAGGATGCCCAACAACACCGACTCGGTCTTGCCCGCCTTCGGCGAACCCAGGCACAGCGCGCCCAATGCCATGTAAGCCGTGGGCACGACCGCGTCCTTGACCGCGACGGGCTTGTGGGGATCGGAGACTTCCAGCGCATCGCCGATGCGCCAGCCCGCACCGAGGAACTGCGCCGGGTTTTTCCCGTACCACCGCCGCAGCAGATACAGGCCACCCGCGACGAGTGCCACGCCGTAAAACACCGCGCTCGCCGAGGCGAAGAACCACGCGCCCAAGAAGAAATTGGCCGCCAGCGCAAGGACCATGATCAAGACGACGATGCGCACTAGCGAATGTCCCATATCGGCGGCGTGTAGCGCACATCGACGCCCTCGGGCAAGCTGGCGTACTCGTCCACGGTCGCGACGGTGTTCAAGCCATGGGCGCGACGAACCTCCGACCGCCCTACCCCGCTCGCTAACAGGCGCTGGATGTCGCGGCACTTGGCAATGAACGCCTCGTGCCGCCCGACTTGGTGGTGATCAGTGGCCACGACGATCAATCGTGTCGCCACGTCGCGCCAGCGCACGCTGGCGGTCTCGGCGTAATAGCGCGGATTGGGCGCATGCGGGCGGGTCCAGCAATGCGCGATGCGGCGCGGCGCCATCAAGTAATCATCGATCAGCA
Source organism: uncultured Chromatiaceae bacterium (assembly GCA_945787555.1). Classification (GTDB taxonomy): domain Bacteria; phylum Pseudomonadota; class Gammaproteobacteria; order DRLM01; family DRLM01; genus CALZJG01. The sequence goes on from CALZJG010000087.1 coordinate 7,532, forward strand.
CAAGAAAGATATTGCCCGGCTCATCCGAGCCGCCGTGCTCGCCGCGCGACGGATTGAGCCCTTGCGCGAAAGCGTATTTGCGGCTGAAAAAAGTAAAACGCGGGATCTCTTTTCTCAACATCAACTCGACCGCGTTGCGATAGCAGCGATGGGCGATCACCGGCCAAGAGGTGTAGCTTTTCCCGGAAGGCAAAGGCCGGTCCACCACGGCCCCGCCCTTGTGCGTCAAGCACACGACTTGGGGGCGCGTATCGTTGACCACGCTCACCAGCCCCAGGGTGCTCAGGCGCGGCAGCGTGCGGGATATCGTGTATTGCGGAATGCCCCATTGTTCCAACTGGCGTGGTGTTGCGTACATGACGCGGCCGAGTATGTTCAATAGCGTCATTTCGCTTTCTTTTAATCTCGCGCTCAAGGCTCTCCCTGCCTCGTTAAGATTTCTTGTAGGCGCTCAACACATCCTTGGCGCGCCCGTTCAGCGCGGCAATCAACTCTTTGCGCACGGTCTTTCGATTTTGCTTCTTCACGTTGATGGCGTTCAACTCAAGATCGCGCGCCAAGCAGCTTAATAACTCACACAACGCCTCTCCGGCCTCCAATGAAATCGAGACCGTGACCTGCCGCCGGGTCTTTTCACCTTGGCTTACCGCCGCCTCGCGGACGGGTTCCGATGACTCCGTGGGCGTACCGCCACCATCACGGTCTGGCTCTTGCCATGTCGCGCGCGCCTCAAGCGCTTCCAGCGTGGTCATTTCACCTAATTCGATTCTTGCCTTCAACCCATCCGGCAGGCCGGCGACCACCGCATCGAGGGCCTGGTCTTTTTGACTGAGCGCGGTTCTGGCGCCCACCTCATTGCGATTGACCAAGTATTGCAACGCAGGCGAGAGAGTGAGTAGTTCCAGACGCCGCGTCACGAAGCTGCGGCTTTTCTTGACCAGCTCGCCCAACGCCGCGTCGGTAAGATGATCTTCTTCTTTTACCTTCGCCAAGGCCTCAGCCTCTTCTAGGGGCGTCAGTTGCTCGCGCTGGATATTTTCCGCAAGCTGGCGCAAGTGCTTCATCTTCTCGTCATACACGCGCACCGTCGCCCGTATCATTCGATGATGCACATTGCCCGGTTCGCGCTGTTGCAATACTTCTTTCGCGCGCACGCGCCGCTCACCGGCGACCAGTTCCCACTGACCGTCGTCCAAGCGGCGCACGATGACCGGCGTATCTTGCCCATGGGCTTGGATGTCGTCGGCCAGTTGTTCCAGCGCGTCGGGGTCGAAGTGCTTGCGTATCTGCGGCCGAATCACCAAGTCGCTCACCTTGATGATGAGGGCGTCGGTGTCCTTGTTGTTGTCCACCATCAGCGCACCGAGCACGGTGGACGGCGGTGCGCTGACGGGCGACGGCGGTGCGCCGCCCTCTTCGGTGGCCGGCGGCGTCTTCGCCGCCCGTTGCTGCCGCGCGGCAGCGTCGCGGCGTTTTTGCTCTAGTCGCTTTTGCAGATTCATCCCTATGCCTACTCCTGGCGAAATTCAGGAAAGAGTTCGTTGAACAACTGATCATAGGCGCGACTCACGCCGCAGCCGGCGTCATAGATCACCACGGGCTGTGACAGCAAGGCCGCCTGCTCGATGACGGTGGATCTCGGAATCATGGTGTCCATGATCCCGTGTTCGTCCCCTACCGTACTGCGCACGTCATCGACATTGATTTTGGTCGCGACGGTGCGCTCGTCCACCTCGGAGAAGAACAAACCCCGCACCTTGATCGCGCCCTTGGTGCCGCGATACGGAGTGAGATAGTTGAGCAATTCGAGCAGGTCGGGCAGCTCCTTGATGGACAATCGCGATGGGCGCAACGGCACGATGACATCGTCCGTCGCCATCAGACAGGCCGTGAGCAGACGCCAGCGCGCGCCCACGGTATCGATGAGGATCAAGTCATACTTGGCCAAGGCCTCGTCGGCGTCGACAAGCAAGGTCAGGCGCTGCTCGCCCATCGGCAACTTGCCGATCAAATCCTCGGCGGTAATCAGGTCGGACCCGGCCGGTAAGATGTCGTATCCGTAGAGTGTCTCGACCACGATGGACGACGGCAACACGGATTCTTCGCTGAACATCGCCGAGGCAAAACGATTCAAATCCTCGTCGTTGACCCCGGAGATATCGCTGGCCGAGGCCTGCGGGTCGAGATCGAACAACAAGACTTTGAGGCCGTGACGGGCAGCGATAGCCGCGAGATTCGCGGCCGCCGTGGACTTCCCTACCCCCCCTTTCGGATTCGCTATCGCGACGATCAGCGGTTTTTTTAAGCTCATGCAGCGGCCTCCATAGCCACTTTTCTTGGTCCAATCTGCCCCCAGTGTAGCCAGGCAGGGCCTGGGCGAAGCGCTACGCTTCGGCGTCAAACCTCACCCCGCGAGACAGTATCGCATAGGGGAAACGACAAAACAACAAAATTATAAAATTCAACCGACACGCCGTCGAGCCACCCCAACAAGTCCGTGCGCATCGCTCAAGACGAACATCTTTTTACTTATAAAACAACATTGTGCCAATGGCACAATGTGCCACCGCTAGACGCGCACGACCCCTATCCCATCGCAGACTGGCACCACGGCCATGGCCTTGCGCGGCTGTATCCAGAACTGCCGCACCCCTTCCCAAGCCTGCTGCTTCTGGCGGATTTGAGTCTTGGTGTAATGGCCGCTGTCGGCCTCCACGAAGATCACTTCGCCACGCGCGTTCCGCGCGATGGCGTCCGGCTCGGTGCCGCCAAACAGCAACTGATCGTCGCGGGTAAACTGATGCGCGAGTTTGAAATCATCGGGCCGGCCCAGCTCGAAATAGGCCCGCCCCGCCAACAGCTCATGATAGTGGCTGCGGTTGGTGCCGACGCCGGGCACGTCCCCGCCCCATGCGCGTGCCACCGACCGGTTGGCGAACTGCCAGGCAGTCACTTTCTTCATCCCCTTTGGTGCCCCGATTTCTATACGTTGGAGTATGCCCGCCTCCACCAATTTGTCCAGTCGTCGCCGCGCCCCCGCGGCCCGCCCCGCGTAGTGCAAGCTATCCGCGACCTGGGCGTCAATGATGAGCGCCTTGCTCAAATCACGAAGGAAGGCCCGGTCGGCTTGCGACAGGCGGATGTTGAGTGTGCTACCGGCCTTTTCTAGCAGGCGCCCCGTCCGTGGGTTTTTGTCCATCGCCAAATCCACGCTCTCGCACCAATGACGAAAAAAAGGGACTGACGGTCACGCAGTGCCCATCGACGACAAAAA
>CALZJG010000088.1 GCA_945787555.1 uncultured Chromatiaceae bacterium
CATCTGAATCTGTTTGAAAAACGAGATCTGATGGCCTTGCTGAGAGATGATCCGCTTCAACATGAAAAGACCGTCATCAACCAGATGACATTGCTGTGAAAGTTAACGGGACAGCAGTGATATCAAAGTGAAAGGCCAATGGAGGTACTTTTATCGCGCCGTGGACAAAGAAGGCAATACCATCGACTTTTTGCTGACAGCTAAGCGTGATAAGAAAGCGGCATTACGCTTCCTTAGGAAAGCGATCGGTCGGAGTAGCAAGCCCGGATTAGTAAATATCGACAAGAGCGGCGCCAATAAAGCAGGTATCACTGACTATAATAATGAGAACAACACGCGCATCAAGGTCCGGCAATGTAAATATCTCAACAATGTGGTTGAGCAAGATCACCGTTTTATCAAACGCATCACCCGCCCGATGTTGGGGTTCAAGAACTTTTGGTGTGCACAAGAAACATTGGCGGGGATTGAACTTATGCGAATGTTAAAGAAGCGGCAGATGAAAAAGAGTGCGGGCGACTACACATCGCCTGCGGATCTTTTCTACGCCTTGGCCGATTGAGCGTCGGATTACGAACGATCTTTCTTCGGCCTGAGGAACTGTTTGCGACACAGCCCTCCCTACTCCATGACACGATACCCACGCCGGCCACGCTGCACCATGACGAGTTGATAGTCACGCAAGGCCTCAACGTAGCTAGCGCACGGTCGATGCACCACCCGTCCTTGCGCGGCGCCGCGACGTCCCCACACCCGCGTCAGGATCCACTCACCCCATAGATCTTGATGCAGGTGAGCCTCATAGTAGCGTGTTCCCCGCTCCCAGCGCCGCCGTTGCCAGTGTGGATCGACGGTAGAGGGAAGCGGCGTGGGCATGATCTCCCCTACACCTTCTTTTTCACTTTGCGACGCTCGCCTTGGGCGGCAAGGGCGAGGAGTTTTTCTTCAAGGCGCTGCGCGCGCCGCTCGGCCTCTGTGGCACGACGTTCAGCGGCCTCGCGACCGGCCTCGGCCTGTGCCAGGCGAGTACGCTCTTCTCCGAGTGCCTCACTGTGGCTTCGACGTGCCTCGTCGAGGCGGGTTTGCAGGTGGCGTTGTTGCGCCACACTCGCCTCGAGGGCCTGTTCGTGTTGTTGCAGGCGCGCGCTGAGTTGGGTCTTCTCATCCATGAGGGTTTTCTGGGTACGCGTGGCCGTGGCCAGTTCACTTTCCAGGCGCAGGCGTTGTTGTTCGAGGGTGCGGTGCTGGTCATGGAGTTGGCGTTCGGTGTCGCGCCAAGCGGCCTCTTTCTCTTTGAGACTCTTCTCCAGTTGCTGTCGCGCGCTCTTGTGATCTTCGAGCTGGGCGATGAGGCGTTGTTCGAGGGCTTGGAAGCGTTCGCGCTCGAGGGCTTGTTGTTGTTCGAGTTGGGTAAGACGGGCCTGGGTTTCGCTGCGTATGCGTTCAGCATCATCCCGCGCTTGTTGGATATGACGTTCGGCCTCCTCACGGCGAGCGCTCTCGGCGGCGCGTAAGGATTCCAGGCTGCGCAGTTTCTCTTCTTGTCTCTCTACCCGCTCGGTCAAGGCCTGCGCGCGTTGTTCGGCGCTGCGCTGGGCGGCGTGCGCGGCTTCGAGTTGAGTGGCGCTCTCTTGGACACGCTGATCGGCCTGGCGCTCATAGTCGAGCAGGTGTTGGCGCGCTGACGCTTGGGCTTCGCGTTGCAGGGTCAGCAGCAGTTCGCGTAACTGATCGTGCAAGGGCGCCGGAATCCCGGGCAGCTGTTCGTATTCGCTGATGCGCTCGCCGAGCGCTTGCCACCAGTCGGCCAAGGCCTTGTTGATGGTGGTCTGCGAGCCATGTTGGATGATCTGATAGATGGCGCGCACGCTGATATCACGGGCGCGGCCTTGTTTGAGCAAGTCATCGGCCGCGGCGCGTACCAGGGCGTAGGTATCTTTCTCGGTTTCGCCACTCATGAGCGCAGCGGCCGGCTCTCATTCCCGGCGCTGGCGGGAAGGCGAAACCAACGATAGAAACCAATCAAGGTCGTCAACATAAAGCCCAACTGCATCAGCACCAGGGCCGGCACCGCGGCGAGCAGACCATAGGCGATCCACGCCAGGTTGGAAATGAAATAAGCCACGAAGCCCCAGCGACTGAGCGGTAGATTCAGGGCCAGCAGCAACGCCCCCACTAATCCGGTGAGACAGCCCAACCATTGCGCCAGCTCACTGATCACAAGACGACCCCCTGCCGCGTCACGACATCGCCGAAGACGGTCAAACGCGCCAAGGCCGCGCGATCGATGGCGCTGTAGTGAATGGGCGCACGAGACTCCTCCCCGTCACTCCGCCAACCGACCAACAACAACCACCCGTCTTCGAGGTGATCGTGCTCATACTGACACACCCCCACCACCTCGCCCTGCTGGCCGGCGCCGCGCACGCGCCGGCCCAACCAGTCACCGATCTCCTCGTCGTTGAATCGCTCCTGCTGCATGCCCCGCCTCCCGGCTGTTCGCTCGTCTATATATATAGAGTGTGCGTCACCCTGGGGCTATTGTTATCCGTTACGCGTTATTCGTCAAGATACGCCTATAACTACCTAGAGCCTTATCCGTTTGATAACGGCTATTATCACGTGTATCGTTCTATATTGGGACGGCAAAACTACCAAGACAGATGCTGACAGCTCCAGTGTAGAAACGACGCCGGCCAACCGCGATCCTAACGAAGCGGCGTGAGCGACAAAACGGTTGAGTGAGCACCACACTTGGCGTAATGCGTGCATCGGTCAGATCGTCGGCGTGAAGTCCTTACTCGCCACTACAATGACGATTATGGTTAGCGGAGTGCTAGGCGTTGTAAGCTTTACGGCGTCCTAGACGTTAGTATGTCTTTGTCGCAGCTAGATAGCGGGGTCAAACATCATGAAATGGCAAAACTACATCACCGTGGATCCCACTGTGTGTCATGGCAAGGCCTGCTTTGTTGGTACAAGAATTATGGTATCGGTCGTCTTGGACAATTTGGCGGCAGGCATGGCAGTTGAGGAAGTCTTGAAGAGTTACCCGTCACTCTCTCAGGATGCCATCCAAGCGGCAATCGCCTATGCGGCTGACCTCGCACGTGAACACATCATTGATCTATCGGCAGCGTGACATTGCCCCGCTTTAAAATCGATGAAAATCTGCCCGTTGATGTCGCAACCTTCATAAGGAAAGCTGGCTACGACGCCCAAACAGTGCTCGAAGAGGACTTATGCGGCACGTCGGATAACAATCTGATTGAAGTGTGTCAGGCAGAGTCACGCATTCTGGTATCACTTGATACTGATTTCTCAAACATCCTGTCTTATCCACCGGGCGCCTATTGCGGGATGATTGTATTGCGCCTGAGACGACAAAATCTATCACACGTCATGGCAGCAATGTCCCGCATTGCACCATTTTTTGAAAAGGAAGACATCGTAGGAAGATTGTGGATTGTAGAAGAAAAACGGATACGTGTGAGGGGATGAGTAGGTTATGCGGGACACGTACCGGTAATTTAGGACGCAGATTCCTCTCTATCGAACCGCTGCGGCCTGTTGATTTTACATTCGTGCTGGGGTCATACGCTCATGTCGAAGAATGTTCCTCAAACACAACCTAGCCTCCCCTGGCTCGACGTTGCGCCAGATCGCCTCCTGGAGAACCTTTCCCGCTACCAGGCACACGCCCAGGGCGCCTTCGCCGCCAACACCGAACGCGCGCGGCGCGCAGACTGGAGGGTGTTTATGGATTGGTGTGCACAGCGCACGCTCACACCGCTTCCGGCCAAGCCGGAAACCGTGGCGACGTTCATCGATGACATGAGTGAGCTTAAGGCGCCGGCCACGGTACGACGTTGTGTCTCCACCGTGGCCACTGCTCACCAGGCGGCGCAGGCCTCCAATCCCTGCGCGACACATGTGGTGAAACTCGCCTTACAGCGCGTGGCCCGAACTTGCCCGAATCGCCAAAAGCAAGCCGCACCGCTCAATTGGTCGCACATCGAGGAGGCCTTACCCAAGTTGGGGAGCCAGTTACGCGATGTCAGAGATAAGGCACTTGTGTTGGTAGCCTACGACACGCTGTGTCGCCGCAGTGAGTTGGCGCGGTTGCGCGTGCAGGATCTGGTGACACAGCCGGATGGCAGCGGCACCATATTGGTCCACACCAGCAAGACCGATCAGACCGGTGAGGGCACGCAGAAGTGGCTCGCGCCGACGACGGTGATACACCTCACCGCTTGGCTCGAAGTGGCTGGCATTCGGGAGGGGTTACTATTTCGTGGCGTCTATAAGTCAGAGCAACTCGGAACGTCGCTGAGTGCTGAAGGCGTGCATCGGGCGCTAAAGCGCATCGCAAAAATACTAAATCTGCATCCCGATGATTTCTCGGGCCACTCTTGCCGTGTCGGCGCAACACAGGACATGGCCGCCGCCGGCATCGACCTTCCCGCCATGATGCAGGCGGGGGGCTGGAAATCGCCACGCATGCCGGCGCGGTATGCCGAACACTTGTTGGCGGGGCGGAGTGGCATGGCGGCGTTGGCGAAGAAGCAGGGGCGTTGAAGTCGGAAAACGCTTGTCGTCAGTTTCGAAAACCTTCTACTTCTGAACACGATCATTTTCTGGCCGGATTACAGTTGGCGACGCTGAGTCTGCCTTCACCAACTGATATTCGATCTTGATAGGGAGGGAATTCCTGCTAGAGTAAGTCAGTGGGAAGCATGCAGCTAATCGCTTCTTTCGTAAACTGCTTAAGGGGCTGTGTTTCGTACCCCGTGAGATCGTAACGGACAAACTAAAAAGCTATGGCGCCGCGAAGCGGGAGCTTATGCCAGGTGTGACGCATCACCAAGACAAAGGCATGAACAACCGAGCCGAAGTGTCGCACCAACCCACACGACAGCGGGAAAAACAAATGCGGCGATTTAAAGCACCTGGTCATGCGCAACGTTTTCTTTCTGCACATGGCCCCATCAACAATTTGTTTCGCGTTTGTCGTCATCGACTGAAAGCTGCTCACTATCGGTTGTTCCGTGATCGTGCTTTTTTGACATGGAGAGCAGTAACGTGCGCCTCTAATTCTGTATGACGATATCATATACATCGTTTTGGGCTCTGTTTTGCCTTGTGCACGATAAGTTGACAGTGCCTGCTCTGGAGCTCTTATACAGCATTCGCCGTATGAGCTGAGCGGATAATCGTAATTGTCACCCCCAACTGTTTAGCGCTCTCCCAACAAGACTTCCGTTATTTTCCGTCCGTTGCCGGCTCCACCGAGCCACCCGTTTGTGCAGTCTTCAACATCTTTGGACTCAAGTAGCCAACCTGGCTCATACCCATCAGCCAGACTACCTCCCAGGGAACTTGCCACAATATGCCGTCGAGCGTGCTCTTCACCACGAACAAGATCAAGGTCACGCCGGTCCAAAAAATCATTTGTGCCCGCGCCAAGGACAAACTCTCTTTGCCGTCCGCATCGGCATCCGTCACCAAGTGAGAAAGCTTGGGCTGGTATCGTCGACGCGCCTGCGCTGTCTCCTGGACCCCTTTCCGGGCAGGATGCGCCTCGGATCGCCATCCTTGAAAATGACTAACACCGCCGGTCGCCAGCGACATGCCCATGAGGGCGACCAACGATTCGGGGATCTCGGGTACGTCGAACCTTATCAGACCATAGGCGGTGACGGTTGAGCCAATGCCCACCGTCCAAAGCGTTATCTGACTCCGCGCGAGGGACAGCCGCCCGCCCTGACTGCAAATCAGAAACAGGGGATTACGCTTACCCGCCTTAGCCAGGGCAATGATGATCAACAATAGCGTAGTTATGATGATCGCTGTCCAAAACACAGCAGGACCGATATTGCCGACATTGACTTCGTGAGGTCCGACAGCGGCCCTGCGTTCGGTTATGGCGCCCGGCCCAGTTTCGTCCCAGTACACAATAGGAACCACCCGCATCATCCCCTTGTAGAAAGGGATGGGATAGTCCTTGAGATCGAATAACATCAGCGTGCCGGTGACGGTGATCGGCGCGCCGTCCTTTACCTGGGACACAGTTTGATTACGTGCGATCCACTTAGGATTGATCGACTTACTCTCGTCGGGGTGTTCCTTCGAAACGGAATGACTTCCGGCTAACACTAGGCGCGGGTTCATCGCCTCGGTGACGTCATGGGTGAGAAATACGCGCACAGGATGCGATTTTAGCTGGCCATCTCTCATGAATAATTCGACACCATTATCGCCGGCATGCGTCATCGGTATCCCTGCACACAGCCCGACGACAATGACGATGCCGATCGCAAATCTTCTCACGTGCTTCTCCCTTTTCGGAATGTGTGGGGCGTCATCTGTGGTCCGCACAAACTCAATCGAGTGATCCTTCCCGCCAACGATGGACACCCTGTTGAGCGAGTACATTACGCGACAGAGGTGAATCATGACAAGCCGCAATCAAGCAAAGAAGACGGTCCGGACACGGTATTCAAAGGAATTCAAGGATGAAGCACTGGCGCTGGCGGAGCGGCTTGGGGTGGCGGCGGCCGCCAAGGAGCTGGGTCTGCACGAATCGCCGCTCTATGCGTGACGGGTGAAGTTGCGCAGCGAGCGAGATCAGAGCGAAACGGAGCGCAGAAAGGCAGTCGAAGTTACCCGATTGAAACGCCAGGTTGCCGAGCAGGCGGAGGAGCTGGCGATAGTAGAAAAGCGGCCGCCTACTTCGCCAAGGGCCTGAAGTGAAGCAGGCGTTTATGGAGCATCACTCATGCACATTTCGCATATCGAGCATGAGTCGGGCTCTCCACGTCCCGCGCAGCGGTTTCCATGCGTGGCGCAGGCGACATAGCGGACATCTAGCGTCGCTATAAAGGGTTCCCGTCCTTTTCGTGCATAGAGTAGCGTTTTCAGCTCCTAGCAATGGCGCGGGTTCCAGGCCGGTTGCTCGATAAGAATACGATTAATCGGAGGGTTATGTTCATTGCAAAATGAACGGGGTTCGGCATGTCAATCAGGCTGACGCGCCATGGGAATAGGTCGGGCAGTCGGTCATCGGTTTTAATCGTACGCCGGCGGGCCTCACAATACCGTTCGGCAGCAGCTGGCGGTAGTGCATGACGGTGATGACATCGACGCGATCCACGAGGATTCGGTAGATGAGTCGGTACGGGCGCTCGAGCACTTCACGCAGGTTCTCGCGCTGCTACTCGGGGACTAGACGGCCGGCGTAGGGGGCGGTATCTATCTGTTGAGAACGCTGTATGAGTCGTTCGATGACCTGTGGGGCAACGAGCGACGGTCGTGGGCGATGTGGTCGTGGATGAGTCGAAGGCGGTGTTTTTTCCGCAGCGTCCAGCGAACCCTCACGCCTTCAGGCCGAACTCTTTGGCGACGTCCTCCACGGGTGTGGTGCGGTTAGACTCACTGTCGGCCAGGCCGGTCTCGATCTCGCGGCGCGTCACCATCTCATAGACCACGTCGTCCCAGCTCGCATTGTCGGGAAGCTTGTCGATCCGCTCGTGGGCGGCTTGCTGTTTCCACCCCTTCCATCGCATCGCTGCGCGCCCTCTTTCAGCGCCGCATGACATTGTTCCAGCACCAAGCGTGGGTGATCGAAACCGCCGGCTTCGAGCGTCCGTCGGACAATCAGTTTGCCCGACTGCTGACAAATTTGCGGGGCGAGCCGCGACATGCCGCGCCTCCGTTGATCCGCTGATCACAAGCGCCAAGGTGTGGTTGTATCAGCATGGCTCTATTTATCCGGGTGACCGGCCGGTCCGCGACTATGCACGGCGAACGCTCGCTGAATCGACGCAAGGGCTGTCAGTACTCATCGAGACGTCGATCTCAGCGGCCACGGTGATTGCGTGGGAGAGAGAAGTTCTCTAAGTGCGCGAAGGCACGCCTCAGACCGGCCTGGCTATTTGGCCCAAACCCTACTCTGCATCTTTTTGCGGCTTTTGGGCTACAATACCCAACAAGAGGCGTGGTGAGCGTGTGTAACGATACGTCGAGGTTCGGATGTTGACGGATACGTTCACAACCACGCGACGCGCCAAAAGACATCAATCACAAAATGGCTATAGTGTATTAAATGGCAACATGCACTATACGCACCACCCGAAATCAAGTATCAAATCGGATCTCTCACAATGGCCAATCAGGAAGGTTACAACGAACGCCATAGCCATAGTGAAAGCTCTCGTAGCATTGCGACTATTCTTGACAGTCTTGATGCCCTGGTTTATGTGTCCGATATGCAAACCTATAAGATACTGTTTACCAACAAATATGGCAGGACTATTTGGGGCGATATTGACGGCAAGACTTGCTGGAAGGTACTGCAGACCGGCCAGGATGGGCCCTGTGCTTTCTGTACCAATAATCGCCTGCTAAACCAATCGGGTCGCCCATCCGGAGTCTATGTCTGGGAATTTCAAAATACAGTAAACAAACGCTGGTATCAATGCCGTGATCAAGCCATTCTCTGGACAGATGGTCGTCTTGCGCGATTGGAAATTGCCACTGACATCACTGACCGCAAGCATGCGGAAGAACGACTAAAGATAGCAAAGGACAATGCGGAGAGACTGGCCCATAAGGATGAATTAACCGGGCTCAATAACCGACGTGCTTTCTTTGAACAAAGCCATCATGCCTTCAAACAGTCAAAGAGATATGGACATCCCATTTCGGCAATCATGATAGACATAGATCATTTCAAAATGATCAATGACAGCTATGGCCATGCATTCGGCGATATGGTTTTGCAGGCACTCGCGGAACGACTGCAAGTAGCGGTTAGAGAAATTGATATCGTTGCTCGCATGGGTGGCGAAGAATTTGCAGTTGTTCTCCCTGAAACAAGCCTTGAGGAAGCTGCAAGGCTTGCAGAGCGTTTGCGAGCTGCCATTGCAAATGGCCCTGTGAAGAATGAAGAGCATGAAGTTAGAATCACTGCCAGTCTTGGCGTAGCAACGCGCAGCAACGATGATAATAATATCGAGCCCATTTTGACCAGAGCTGATGACGCACTTTACGCAGCTAAAAAGGAGGGGCGCAACCAGACTAAGCAGTCCTACTGATTTTGGCTACTAGCTGAATGTGCACTTTGGGTCGACTTCTGCCTAGTCGCTTTCCGGCCACAATGCGACATTGTCCGAGTCGCTGTGTAGGTTGTAAAAGCACAAAAAGTAGCCATCCCTGCCATGCAGGTACATCTCGTTAACCAGCTAAACACTGACCATTCATTGTCAGAAGTTTCTACCGCAGAGCAGTTCTATA
>CALZJG010000089.1 GCA_945787555.1 uncultured Chromatiaceae bacterium
GGGTGCTGGCACACGCGCTCAGCGTCAACAACCCTAGCACGGCGATAATCTTGAGACTGGTATACATGAGGCAAACCCCGATAGCTATCTAGCCTGCAGTAGCCTACGTCAATTTGAGCCGCGTGCTCGCTGTTCCGTTCCCCGTCACCTCACTGCGCGCCGGCGCGCACATGACGGCCGCCACCGCCTATCTGACCGCCACGCAGCCACTCTATCAGTCATCCGCAGGTTCGGGGGCGCTTGACATTTAAATGCGAATGATTATTATTCACTACATAGACGAGATATGAACTAGGCGTGGAATCGCAGCGTTATGACTTTTACCTTGGACACATGGATCGCGGAAGGCGTGCCTCACCTGGGTTTGATCGAAATCGAAACCGGCGCGGTGCGCATGCAATGGCGGCTGGAACAAGTCTCCGCAACGCCGCGCACGCCGGCGGCGCAACTCAGGCCGCGGCAACGCCCTAGTGCAACGCAAGACGTCATCAAGCAGCTGTTCCTCTACGCCTGCGCGGAGGACCTCAAACATAGCGCAGCAAAGACAATACCCTCCGCCAAAGCGGGAAGAAATCCTAGCGCGCACTGCGCACGCCACACGCTGCGACACACTGCCTGATGCATACAGCGCCAGCACAGGTTTGGAACCCTGCAATGACTAGGCTGTCTCAGGTTACGAACACTGACAGCAGACGTAAGGAGGATGCGATCATGAGCCGTAATCAATGGACGCTGGTGCTGCTTACGGTGAGCCTGTTAGCCGCCCTGGGCATCATGACCAATATGATTTGGTTTACGCCTGCGCCGTAAGCGCCCCCCGGCACGCGGCGGCGCGACGCCTATCCGCCGTCTCTTTTGTCATCCCCTCGGTCCGCCGCGCGAGCACGCGTTGCGGGCCCACATCATTTAAGCGCCGAGCTGTTTACTTAACCACCATACCAGCCCGATGACGATGAGGCCCAGGGCGATCATCCAAAACACCGCGCCGGTGAACAAGCCCGCTTCCTGGCTGGCGCCACTGCGCAAGTTCATGGGCATATCCTTGACATAGGACCCAAAGGTGAGTCGCAGTACACGCGCCAGCGCCGTGCTGTCGTGCCAATAGTCGAGATGTGAAAGACCTGGGATGCGCCATCCGGAGGTGTGCCAATTGACCGCTAGGTTGTGCGGTTCTCCGGTGGCCTGATCTACGCAGCTAAAGCCATCCAAAGGCCCGGAGACGGGATCGCTGGTGTAGTGAAAATTCTCCCAAAATTTTTCCGGACGATCGGCACGCCCCCACAACGAACGCTCGCCACCGGGCAAGTATTCGCACGGCCAATCACGCAAGACTTCGGGAAACAAGAAGCGCACTTTATCCAGCGGCGAACCCAAAGTGACAAAGGCCTCCAGACTCTCCTCGATACGGCGCGCGTTTTGATAGCGCTCCTGGTCCTCGGGCGGGATCTCCAAGCAACGGCGCAGTAAATCGCCAATCACATTGTAACTGATGACAGTGCCGAGACTATGCGCGACCCAAGTGATACGCTGAAAACGATGCGGCTGGCCTTCAAACATGCACAGCGGCGTATCGGAGTCGGTGAAATCCGCCTTGATGCCGAGTAAGCGCAAGAAACGCTGCGCGACCAAGCGATCGATGCGCTGCACGATGACGTGCTCGACATCTCCTTGCGGGTCGAGATAGAGCCGCACATCGTTGAGATAGCCGGTGATGAAACGCCGCGTGCGCGGAAAGATCCAGGACACCAGCACGATCAACCACAGCATGGGTACCAAATAGCAGTAGTACAATCGCGCCATGCCGCGGCCTCTGTGGATCAAGCGCACACCGGCCTTGATCAACCATAGATAAGTTCGCACCCCGCTGGCGGCGCGCTTAGCCCAGACTAATTGAAAGAAGTCCTTTTCACGCCCGGTGAGCCGCGCCCACAGCTGGGGCTCCATAGTTTCGATACGCTCGTAATCGCCCCAATAGCCATCAAAGATGAAGGGCTGCGGCACCACCCAATTATCGGCGGCACCCGGCGTCCACTGTTGCGGCTCGACCGCTTGCACGGCATCCTCGAAGCCGAGCCGAAACGACGCGGCGGTATCACCCAAGCGCTGCTCACCGATGCCGTGCACGACATACACGGCGCGCTCACGAAAGGGGTTGAGCACACTGCGACCGTCGCGGCGGATCAGCGTGGGGATCGCGCAAAAATGCCATTGATAACGGGCACTGGAATCATCGTAAAAAGCAGGGCGATCGTGCTTGGCGGGTACGTCCTGCGCCAGCAGCCCGAGATTGGACGCCAGCTCAGCACTGTTGTTGTGATTATTGTTGTGCATACTCGGCACCTCCCCTGGCCGTTGGTCGTGCTCCTCTTTGATTTATATACCATGCTCCGGCTCACCATTAAAGTAAACCGCGCGGGGTTAAGGCTAGGGCACCCCAAGTGAACGGGCAAGACGACAGCGTGCACGCCCCCCCCAAGCTCGGATTGAATGCATGGATCGTTGCATACTAAAATGCCGACCCAAATATGGGCCGGCGTTTTCTTTTATGTGCGAAGTTGTTTCGAAACGCGGGCTCAGCGCCTACTAGCGCGCACGCGCAACACTGTTGGTGGCGAGTCCGTATGGTCCTAGCTCCGCCTGGAAGGGAGAGCCGGGTAAAGGACTCAATGCGCCACTGACTTGATCGATTTCATAGGCGGAGATAGTGCCATTGCCGTTATCGGCGACATAGGCATACTGATCTTTCTCATCGACCACGACGGCATAGGGATACCAACTGCTCGCATAGGGTGAACCGTCGATTTCGCTGAGCACGCCGCTGTCTCGATCCAAGCGGAAAGCCGAGACGTTGTGACTCCCCCAGTTGGCGACGTAGACGAAACGATTACTGGGATCGACCGTCACTGAATAGGGCTGTGCGCCGGCCACGAAAGGCGAGCCTTCCATTTCCGTCAAGGCGCCCGTCTCGGCATCGATGCGAAAGGCGGACACGCTCGCCGTACCGTAATTCGCAACATAGGCATATTGACTATCCTGGCTGATCGCGATGTAGATGGGCTTCAGATCCGTCTTGGCCGGTTGCCCCACCGGCAGCAGGCTACCATCTTGCTGGTCGATGCGATAGGCGCTCACCGTATCGTCATCGAAGTTTGATACATAGGCGAACTTGCCGTTGTGCGTCACGGTGATGGAGATGGGATGCGCGCCGGTGGCAGTAGGCTGGCCCGAGCGCGTCAGTGCGCCCGTGCGCGCATCGACTCGATAGGGGGTGACGACGTTGCCGTCCTCACTGGTCACGTAGACGTAGCGGTCGTCGGGAGTGATCGTCACGCCATCGGGATAGACGCCCACCTCATACGGCGAGCCGGGTATGACCTGCAGCGAGCCATTGGCCGGGTTCACCGCATACGCTGACACCGTCCCCGAGCCCTGATTGGCGGCATAGACGTAACGCCCATCATGCGAGGCGGCGATCGCCACGGGAAAGCGCCCGGAAACGAACGGAGAGCCTGGCAAGCTCACCAGCGCGCCGGTCTCGGGGTCGATCCGATAGCCCGATACATTGTGCGCGGACTGGTTCGCGGCATAGACGAATTCCATTCGCGGGCTATTCTTCTTGGTGCTGTATTGTTCTGGTGATATTTCAGGAATCGCGCCCACATAGAGTGCGAATGACAATGATAAACCACCCACTATTAAGGACACGCGATGCCTGTTATTCATAGTTTTCCTCTGGTTGGCGGCTGAAACTTCAAAACCTGACGCGTTAACCCCATCCGTCCCTCACGACGTGCCTCATAGGTCATAACGACCTCGCCCTGAATAATTACTGTGCCATATGTAAGGCATTGTAGTGCCACCGCTTTTTCACTAGTTGCAGATTGCGTTGTCACGCATGAATACTTCCCGAACACACTTCCTCATTGGACATGTTGTCTTGTTTGTCACCCTGGCGCCGCCGCCCACGAACCCACCATCGCCTCACGCCTTGCTCCGCAAGCGATCTAAACGCAAACGCTGCCGCTCGTCGAACAAATGTCGTGCGCCCACCCACACTGCCAACAGGGTTCCGAAACCGGTGCCGGCGGCGATGAGAAACATGATGAGGATTTGATATTTCACCGCCTCCACCGGCGCTGCGCCGGCGAGGATTTGGCCAGTCATCATGCCGGGCAAGCTCACCACGCCGGCGGCGGCCATGGCGTTGATGATGGGGATCATGCCGGCACGCATGGACTCGCGCCGCACGCTGTTGATGGCCTCGGTCCAACTGTAGCCGAGCAACAATTGCCCTTCGATGGCGCGACGTTGCTGCCACGCCTGTTGCGTCAATCGATCCAAGGCCAGTGCAATACCGTTCATGGTATTGCCCAACAACATGCCGAGCAGCGGAATGGCGTATTGCGGCATCCACCACGGCTGCGGCCCGACCATCACCAATAGAGCTAACACGGTCACGGCGAAGGAGGACACGAACATGGAAACGGTGCCTAATCCGTAACCCCAGATGCCGGCGAAGCGTCGCTGTTGGCGTGCCATCACTTCACGTCCGGCCACCGCCAGCATCAAGGCGGACAACAACGCCACCCAACCGAGGTGAGCGAATTCGAACAACGCCTTCAACACCAAGCCGATCAACAACAATTGTACGGTGGTGCGCAACGCGGCAATCAGCATCTGCTTCTCGACGCCCAGATGCAGCCGCCATGAGGACCACGCCAAGATCAACACCAACAGAGCCGCCAGGATCAAGTCCCCGGTACTCAGCGCGATCAAATTCATATCGCCACCTCGTGCAACAAACCCTCTTCAATGCGCAGATGGCGATCGGCAATGCGCGCAATTTGATTGGGGTCATGACTCACCCACACCAGGGCGGCGCTGCTATCACGGCGATATTGCATCAACAAGCGCTCCACTTGTTCGATGCTGGCCGGATCGAGACTGGCGGTGGGCTCGTCGAGCAACA
>CALZJG010000090.1 GCA_945787555.1 uncultured Chromatiaceae bacterium
GGTCGCGTCGTGACGGTGCCGTTCCCTGGCGGCGGTTTGGCTATGTAACACTTGTATCGCCAGGAGGCGTGAATAATTTAGCCGTGTCAGTCCTAAATGCCGGTGTCGACGCACAGCCCGGATCTATTGGATTGCATGACTCAATGGAATGGTCCACCACGCCAATTCGGGCCGGCGTGAGAATTCACGCCTCCCCCCCAACTTGAGCGCCGCGCATGTGTAATGGCATGATGATCGAGCATGACATGGAAGCTCGCCGGGGATGGCGGACGGCAGACCCCAAAACCCTCGCCTCGCGGGCACTGGCGCAGATTTTCCGTTGTCATGGGTCGGCGCAACCATTCCCTCTGGGCACCCGGCTTACACTGCAAGATAACGCATAATATCAACATTAATAATACGCGTTAATTTATTGATAATAAATATTATAATTCTACGCAGAATCATTACGGAGCCCTACCGGATGCGAAATCAAGCCTGTGGCCGGCCGCATTGCGGCGGCGGGCGACGAGCAGGCCAGCAGCCAGCATGTCGCCCTGTAAGGAGCGAGAACGGGATCGTAAAGGCCCTGTGCCCCCGACGCCGGCGGGGGGAGGACTGGCCTCCCGACTAGATTTAGTATGGCTTAGCAGATATAAGCGATTCTGCGCCTTACCGCTAGTTGGTGCATTTATTTAGGCAACATGAATCTAAATTCGGTGCCAACGCCCAGTTGGCTCGCATAGTTGATGTTTCCGCCATGGGATTCAATAATTCGTCTGGTAATTGCTAGCCCGAGACCGGTGCCCCCTCGATCCCGCGCATCGGTACTATCGGCCTGTGCGAAACGCTGAAACATGCGTGCTCGAAATTCCTCAGGTATTCCTCGGCCAAAATCCCTGATTTTGACTAGCAAGCTGTCCTGTTCATCAAACACTGATACTTCAACCACGCCGCCCTTCTTTGAAAACTTGATAGCGTTGGAAAGTAGATTGGCGAACACCTGTAGCAAGCGGTGCTCGTCACCCAGCAGGTTTGCCTGCTCAGGATGCTTGACAATCGCCATCTTTACACCATAGTGGGCCGCAAAACTTTGATTCAATGCTACCGCCTTTCGGGTTACATCCACCAAATCGACTTTTTCTTTCTCCAGTTCGATTTGTCCGGATTCGATTCCTTCAAAATCGAGTATGTCGTTGATCAATCGATTGAGACGGGAAGTATTTTGATTGGCTATCTCAAGTAGATTTTGTGCCTCCGTGGATACGTCCTGCTTAAACAGGCCTAACAACAAACCGAGCGATCCTCCAATTGCAGTAAGTGGTGTACGAAGTTCATGACTAACTGTCGATACAAACTCGCTTTTCAACTTTTCTACGCGATCGGCCTCCATAACCATCGTATTAAACTCTTCCGAGAGTCTTGATAGTTCATTTTCACCTGAAATTATGGCAAGCCCCTTTTCACCACGTTGGCGTTCGGTTATTGCTCGCAACAAGCGTTTTTGCGGATCGAGAACAAGATATCGCACCAACCAAAATACAAGCGCGCCCAGTGATAAAAGCAGCGCAACGAATAGTGTGCTCATCGTCAAAAGCGAATTGTTGACCGCCGCATCGAGTGAGTCGGTTCGCATCTGCAACACGAAAGCCCCATCACCCAACGGCCTACCCTGCTTCATAATGTTGGAGATTCGTGCAGGGGAGGAATAGCTAAATATGCGATTGGCGGTATCCTCGTGCTCATAGTGTGACTTTCGGGTATTTAATGAATAGACCAAATCGGCGGCCACATTCTCGTGCTTGATGTCTGCAAGAGCCCCCCCGATCAGTGAAAGGTTAGTGGACGCAACCACTCGCGGTGGAGTACCCGCCACAACAGCGATAAACTCCATGCCGTCCTCCGCACCAACTGATGCGACATAGCGCTGAATACCACCCACCGTACTGGCGGATTCCACGGCGAACTGAATCGAATGTGCAGCGAGCTCTCCATGCTTGATCAATTGCACCTCGAAATCATCGACGAGGTAGGCGCGTATCAGATAAAGACCAATCGTGCCGAACAACAGAAACAACATCAACATGGGCAACAGGATTTGCCAATGCAAATGCGTCTGATACTGCCGCCTCAATGTGGATAACATACCGTCAACAATCAGTGTTGCTATTGTGCAACTTTCGCATCAAAAAACGCTTTGATGTCAGGGGATCTCTGCAACCATCCGCTGCCAACCAATGCTTCGCCCGCTTTTTTCAACACATCACCGCCGCGGGCATCCGCCTTTAGATAAGGCGCTTGATCGGCCGGACCAAAAATCGTCATGCCGTCTATTGCTTCAAGGAACTCCTCTACGTTCAAACCTTCGCGTTTTCCCATAATGAGGCCGGCATCCCGCGGGTTATCCAAGAAATATTCGAAGGCTTTGAAATAGGCCTTTAGAAAAAGCTGAATATCATGTCGGCGATCCTCCAGAACATTACCGTCGACGGAAAGAGTGTCGATGATTTCTCCAGGAATGCTGGAGGAATCAAATATCTTGTTTATTCTTTCGGTTTTCAAAAGATCCAAAGCATACGGCGGATAGGTCTCGAGCGCATCAATATCACCTGACTTAAGGTCGGCAACCAGGTCGTCCTGCGCCTTACCAACAACCTTGATGTCACTGAAAGACATGCCCGCACTGCGCAATGCGGCGCCTGCGACCAGTACATCGACAGTGCCGCCTTCCATGCCGACACGCTTACCCTCAAGTTCTGAAACGCTAGTAATTGGCTCTCGTGCCAGCAACATGTCAGAGCCCAGGGATGCATCCGTGACCGCAACAATTTTCAACGGACGCCCAGTGTTTTCTGCCGCAATCAATACCTCTACAATCGTGCTCGCCATGATATCGATCTGGCCGCGCTCGAAGGCGCGCCTAACATCGCCGAGCGCATTCAGCTCGACCAATTTGACGTCGACCCCAGCAGCCTCATAGAAACCTTTAACTTTGGCCAGATAAATAAATTCGTACCCAGGCCAAGTATTGAAGCCAATGCGCAAGGGTTTTGCCGGTTCACTTTGGGTACAGCCGGCTATAACAGCTAATAATGTAGCTAGAACAATGAAATAGACTGTCCTGATCATGGTCCCTCTCCAGGTAAGCGGCATCCAATTCAAGTGCCCGGCTCGTTAGATATCGACATCTTTGCTGGGGATGTTAGGAATAGTGCGGCGTACCTGGCTTTACATTTTTGATTTCTAGCTAGATTCCGAAGAGGAGTTTGTATCGACCACACATAAGGAAAAGGTACAACTATCTCTTTCAACCTGAGGTTTGGCCGGCCTTCCTCAATCTTTATGCGATTGATGCCTTCCGACATGGCTAACCTGAAACCCTATTTGACCACTGGCCCCTTCTTCCCGCTCACTTCGCAAGATCATGAAAAACCACAGCAGAGAGACCGTACGGAGAGACCGGGGTAAGTTCTCGCATTGTTGCGTATGCCCGGGCAGATAACCTTGGCAGCGAAGTTTCACCTTTGGCGTCATTCCTGATAAGTTTGAAACGTCGGTGGCAGACTGCACCATCAATATCGCCGCATACTTAAATAGCATGCGCAGATACTTTTTAAGTATCCATAACGACACAAATGAAACAAATCGGCTGAAATTGAAGACGGTATCTAGCCGTCATACAGTGCGGATAATGGTGGAGGATTACTGTGATGATTCGATACCTGCCCTTTGGCGTTCTTTCCCTGCTCTTGGTTTTCCCGGCCTTGACTCTGGCACAAGTCGCCGAGGTCGAGCCGACTTCACTTAGTCTGACGCTCGACGCCGGTGAGATGCATGAGCAGACGGTTTCGATCCGTATCCTTCCGGTCTGTATTCGACCCTTTGAGCTAGATGTAATCGCTTCGGATTCCAATGCATTGGTCACAAACCTGACCGGCGTGCTCTTGAATAGTTGTGGAGGCGATCGGAGTGTCTTCGACATTGAGATTACGGGCACCGGCAACACCCAGAGTTTCGATCTTCAGTTCGTCGATGCAGGATTTGGCGGCCTCGTCGCTTCGATTCCGGTGACGATCGCGCCCGAGGGGGACGGCTCGCTCCACGGAGTGAAATGGCTCGATGCCAACGGCGATGGATTGCGTGATCCTGGCGAACGAGGGCTGGCAGGCGTCACCGTTTACGTCGACGTCAACGACAACGGCATGCTCGATGCGAGCGAGCCCGCAACCCTGACGATGCGTGACGATCCCAACTCCGCCATCAACGAGACCGGCCGATACTGGCTGCGGGGCATCGCACCCGGCAGTTACGTGCTGCGCGAAGTTGTCCCGCCGGGACAGCAGCAAACCTTCCCGCCCGGTGGTGCCTACGCCGTCCAGCTCAATGGCGGCATCATTGAAGGCCTCGATTTCGGTAATCACCCGCTCGCATCGGGTTCGCTGCACGGCCGCAAGTGGATTGACAGGAACGGGGACGGCCGGCAAGACCCGGGAGAACCAGGTTTGCCCGGGGTCACGATCTATCTCGATCTGAACAACAACGGCAGTCTCGATGTTGGTGAGCCGGAAACCGTCACCATTCGAGACAATCCAGACACTGACTTCGATGAGGCGGGACTCTACTGGATCATGGACCTGGACCCCGGCAGGTATGTCGTCCGCGAAGTGGTGCCCCAAGGGTTCACACAGACCTTCCCCGAGTCCGACGGGGGCCATGTTGTCCAGCTCGGCGAGGATGGTGGCGTCGATGGCCTCGATTTCGGGAACCACCCAAGCGCGCCCAGGCGGTCGATCCACGGCGTCAAGTGGCTTGATGTGAATGGCAACGGACTCCGCGACCAAAACGAGCCGGGGCTCCCGGGCGTGACCATCTTTTCCGACCTCAATGACAACGGCGTCCTGGACGACGGTGAACCGGCGGTTCGGAGCATGGGAGACAATACTGACACGGCCGTCGACGAAGCGGGACGCTACTGGCTGGCCGAGCTGCAACCAGGGCGGCACATCATAAGGGAAGTCGTGCCCAATGGCTTTGTACAGACCTTCCCCAAGTCCGACGGGGCCCACTTCATCGAACTCGTCAACGATGCCGTTGAAGATGTGGACTTCGGTAACCGGCTTAGACCCGAGGGCTCCATCCACGGGGTCAAATGGCTGGACACGAACGGCAACAGTCTTCGCAATGGCAACGAACCGGCGCTTGCGGGCATCATTATCTACGTCGACCTCAACGGCACCCGGACGCTCGACGCTAATGAGCCAGCGACGCAAACCATGCGCGATGATCCCGACACCGACTTCGACGAATCGGGGCGCTATTGGCTGACGGGGCTGCCGCCCGGGCGATATAGCGTGCGCGAAATCGAGCCCGACGGCTTTGTACAGACGTTCCCGGGCGGGGGCGGAACCCACATCGTCGAACTCGTCGATGGCGCGGTCGGGGGTGTGGACTTCGGCAACCGGCGCAGACCGGAGGGCTCCATCCACGGGGTGAAGTGGCTGGACGCGAATGCCAATGCGCGCCGCGATGACAACGAGCCAGGGCTTGCAGGCGTCGTGGTCTATGCTGATGTCAACCGCAACGGCAGGCTAGATGACAGCGAACCGGCGACACGAACTATACGCGACGATCCCCGTACCGACTTCGACGAGTCCGGTCGCTACTGGCTGACTGGGCTACGGCAGGGGCCGCACGTTGTACGCGAAATCGTACCCGACGGCTTCGTCCAGACCTTTCCCAGAGGGAATGGCAGACACGTGATCATAGTCAGAGAGGGCGCGGTCGAGGGTGTCGACTTTGGCAACCGGCAGGCGCGCCGTTGAGGATTGGGAGACATCTGACCCGACAGCGCTATAACGAGTTCCGGCGACTGCGACGGCGCGCGGTCAAAATAGTGTAAGGGGATCAAACTGGCGTTATCTTCGTAAGCGCCTCATAAAACGCAGGCTTGAGATTATCTCGTCTCTTCGCTCTCAGAGAAATTCGCAGGGAGCAGTCGTTCCACATCTTCCACCGTTTGCGCCCTGGGTAATTCGGTCAGCAC
>CALZJG010000091.1 GCA_945787555.1 uncultured Chromatiaceae bacterium
AAGGAAAACTTGGTTCGCGCTATGATCACGGGATGTAAACGCGGGGAATCCACGATGTCCAGCCTATCCAGCGAACAACCCAAGATACGTAGCCGCATCAACCCGACTACTGTCGCGAGTGTGGCGGTTATCTTCGCTGTGGTGACGCTGTTTGGTGTCGCGGCTGGGAGTGACGACCGGGCGCACATCGATCATGAGGAGGTGAAGCGCTTGCAGCAAGCAGGCGAGGTCTTGTCTCTGCACGTGGTGATCGAAAAAGCGCGCGCGCGGCGTGACGGTCACGTCATCGAAGCGGAGTTCAAAAGCGGTCGCAAGGCGCTGACCTACGAAGTCGAGATCCTCGACGAACAGGGGCAGGTGTGGGAATTATTGTTCGACGCTAAGAGCGGTGAGTTTCTCGGCGAATCTATAGAGGACTGAGCATGCGCATACTGGTCGTTGAAGACGATGCAACGCTGTGCGAGCGGCTCAAGAAGGAGTTGAGCCGCGCCGGTTTCGCGGTCGATGTCGCCGCTAACGGTGTGGACGCCGAATTCATGGGGAACGAGGAGCCCTATGATGCCGTGGTGTTGGATCTGGGATTGCCGCAGCGCTCGGGCTTGGAAGTCCTGCGCAATTGGCGCGCGCGCGGCAATGCCATGCCAGTCATTATCCTGACTGCGCGCGATGCCTGGCATGAGAAAGTAGACGGTTTCAAGGCCGGCGCTGATGATTATCTGGCCAAGCCCTTTCATGTCGAAGAATTGGTCGCCCGCATGCAGGCGGTAATACGTCGTGGTCACGGTCAAGCCGGTGGAGAACTACAGGCGGGCGGGCTGAAACTGGACGAGGAGCGCCAGTCAGTGGTGCTGGCCGGCGGCGTGGAAGTCGCATTGACCGGGATCGAATTTCGTCTCTTGCGATATTTCATGTTGCATCCCGGGAAGATACTCTCCAAGAGCCATCTCACCGAGCATGTCTACGAATACGACGCCGACAAGGACAGTAACGTCATCGAGGTGTACATCAATCGTCTGCGCCAGAAGCTAGGTAAGGAGTTGATCGAAACTCGGCGTGGCCAAGGTTACGTCTTCAAGGCGCAGGCGTGATGAATTCCCTGCAGGCACGGGTGGGTGTGGGGCTGGTGCTGACGCTGGTGGCGTTGTTCGCCGTGCAATGGTGGGTGGTCTCCGCTTCGCTGCGTCATCTCACGGAAGAGTATGTCGGCTCGCGTTTGGAACATGACAGCGAAGGTTTGCTGGCCGGCTTAAGCTTCGGCGTCAATGGTGAACCGCAACTCGGCAGCGAGTACATTGATCCTATTTTCCACCGACCTTACTCGGGCCACTATTACGTAGTACGGAGCGGCAAGCATGTGCTGCGCTCGCGTTCCTTATGGGATCAGGATTTGCTCATCGCGCCACTGTCTGCGGGAGATAAGCAGCAGCGGCTTACCGTCGGCCCGGAACAGCAAACACTGTTGATGCGTGTGGCGGGCTACCACAAGCGCGGGCGGGATGTGACCATCGCCGTTGCGGAGGATTATTCGCCCATCGAGGAGGACTACCGTGAGTTTCAGTGGCGCTATGTGTTCATTACGGTCGTTGTACTCATCGCCTTGATGGTGGTGCAGGTGTGGATGGTACGGCGTGGTCTGCGCCCCTTAAAGCAAGTGCGTGCCGACATCCAACGCTTGGAGCGTGGCGAAATCGCGCAACTCTCCGCCGCTGTGCCGCGCGAAGTCGCCCCTTTGGTGGCGGAAATCAATCATCTCATATCAGTCATGGCGCAGCGCCTGGAACGTTCGCGCCATGCCCTGGGCAATCTCGCCCATGCGGTGAAGACACCGCTGACGGTGCTTAAGCAATTGCTAGTCAGCGACGAGTTGGCGCGCGAGCCGCAGTTGCAGGCGCAACTGAGCGCGCAGGCGGATGATATCGGCCATTATGTGCAGCGTGAGCTGAAACGCGCGCGTTTGGCGGGCGCCGCTACACCGGGGCGCCATTTCGATGTCAGTGGCGAAGTGCCAGCCTTGGTGGATGCGTTGCGGGAAATTTATCGCGAGAAGAATCTAGCCATCGAAACACGACTGCCGGAGGGGGCCAGCGTTGCCGCCGAGCGCGAGGATATGTTGGAGCTATTCGGTAATTTGTTGGACAACGCCTGCAAGTGGGCTCACGCCCGCGTGCGTTTGGTGGTTGCCGAGCAGTCCGGGTTGGTGTTCACCGTGGAGGACGATGGTCCCGGGGCGCCTGCCGCTCAATTGGCGCAATTGACCGAGCGGGGGGTGCGCATCGATGAGGCCGTGAGTGGTCATGGCCTGGGCTTGGCCATCGTGCGTGAGATCGTTGCTCATTATGGTGGTGAACTGCGCTTCGGGAGTTCGCAGGCGCTGGGAGGGTTTCGGGTTGAAGTGAGCTTGCCGGCGCCGAGCTAACACATGATGCGATTACGGCCGCGTTGTTTGGCCATATACAGCCGCTCGTCGGCAAGCTTGACGATCTCCTCGGCGCTAAAATCGTCTTCTTGTATGAAGCGGGAGACTCCGATCGATGCGGTGATGGGAATTTCGCCTGTGCTGGTTTTAATGGGGTGTTGTTGAATAGTACGGCGGATGCGTTCGAATATCATCGGCGAGAAACTGCCTGAATCGGGCTGGTGCATGAGGATGGCGAATTCTTCGCCGCCGATACGTGCCACGATATCGGTGGGACGCACCGACCAGCGTAAGATTTCCGCAAAACCCATCAGCACTTCGTCGCCCACCGGGTGGCCGTAGCGATCGTTGATCATCTTGAAGTTGTCGAGGTCCACCAGGGCGCAACTTGCCACGCCGCCGCGAGCACGCGTTTCCTTGATCAACGATTCTAAATGCGCCGTCATGTAGCGGCGATTGCCCAGTCCGGTGAGCGGGTCGGTAACCGCCAGTTGTTGTAAGCGCTCATTGTCCATACGCAGCACTTCACGGGCGGTCAGCAGCAAATTGTGTTGATTGGCGAGGCGTGTCGCGGAATAGAGCCGCGCGGCCAGTTCGCGGGAGTCGACCGGTTTGCGCAAATAATCGTCCACACCACTCTCGAAGGCTTCCAGCATGGGTTCGGTGCCGTCCTTCGCCGTCAACAGTAAGACGGCCGTATAGCGTTTGCGATGTTCGTCGTGCTTGCGTACCGCTGCGGTCAGTTCCAGGCCATCCATGCCGGGCATCATCCAATCGGCGACTAAGATATTGGAGGGATTCTGGATATGCATTCCCAAGGCATCCTTGGCATTGCGAGCTAAGCGAATATCCTCATATCCCAAATTCTCCAGCATGCCACGCAGGTTTTTATTGTTAATCTCTCTATCGTCGACGACGAGTACGGACAAGTTTTGCTTGCTCATGCTACTTCCTTCTTGCAGAGGCTCAAATGATGAGCGTGTTTCCGCCCTCATGTTGCGCTGTCCGCATGTTGTCGGCAGCTGTGGTTAGAAGTTCGTACGGTGTGGTCTGGTTGCGCCCGTCTTTGCAGCTCACGCCGACCGAAGCCGTGACCGTGATGTTTTCGCCGGCAGCGGTGGGACAGGGCGGGTAGGCGATTGCGCGCAACACGCGTTCGAAGATCCAAGGACGCGTGTGTTCGGAATCGGCATAGCGTAGCGCGATGCCGAATTCATGTTCGCCGGTGCGGGCGATAATGTCGCTGGGACGCAAAGTCTTGCGCAACCGTGCAGTGACTTCCTTCAAGATGTCATTGCGTGCTGCTTCATCATGACGCTCGTTGAGTTCAGTGAATTCATCGATGGAAATCGATGCGCAATAAGTCAGTCCGCCGCGTGCGCGTGTTTCCAGCAGCATCGCTTCGAGGTGGTCGACCAAGTAACGCCAATTGCCCAGGCCGGTGAGTGGGTCGTGGAGGCTGTGTTCGCGGTGTACCAAACCGTCGCGGGCGGTCATGAGTTCGGCTTCGATTCTGGATAAACGTCCGGCGAACTCCAAGCGTGTGTGCAAGGCCGCCGCTTCCAGCGGGCAGATTAGATAGTCATCCACGCCGGGGATGAGCAAGGTCGGCAATTGGCTGAGTTGAGTATCGGTGATGCATTGCAATAGGGCTGTATAACGATTTGTCTGTTGGTCTTGCTGGCGTAATGCGGCTACCGCGGCGCGTCCATCGCCGCCGACCTGGTTGCCTATGATCACGACGTCCGCCGGTTCCGATGCGCAGGCGGCGCTGAGCTCTTGCAGGCTGTCACAACGTCGTAGGTTCTTCCGGTTCGCTTGTTCAAGTACTTGTTCGCAAGCCTCGCCCAAAAACCCGGCCACAAATACGGATAAATTTTGTGCGCTCATAGTATTCCTGTACAGGCCAGTTCCCGATCTGACCTTATCTATAACGGCACTTCGTCTCCTTCCATAAGGGGGGGGGCATGAAGCTCGAGTAAGTCTTGCCAGCGATTGACGATGCGGCAGAACAGCTCGGCCGTGTGCTCCGCATCGTAGATGGCGGAATGGGCTTCGCGAGTGTCCCAGGCAATACCAGCGGCTTGCGCCGCGCGGGCCAGCACAGTCTGGCCGTAGACCAGTCCGCCCAGGGTGGCGGTATCGAACGTGCTGAAGGGGTGAAAGGGATTGCGCTTGACGCCGCTGCGGGTGATTGCGGCGTTGAGAAAGGCCAAGTCGAAGGAGGGATTGTGCCCCACCAGGATGGCACGCGTGCAGTTGTGAGCGCGTAAGGCGCGGCGTACGGGGCCAAAAATCTGAGTCAACGCCTCGCGTTCCGGCAGTGCCTCACGAAATGGGTGATGGGGGTCGATACCTGTGAATGAGAGCGCCGCGGGATCGAGCCGAGCCCCTGGAAACGGGGTGATGTGACAAGCGTGGGTCTCCTCGCGATGCAGACGCCCGGTTTCATCCATGCGCAACAGTACGGCGGCGAATTCTAGCAAGGCATCGGTTTGCGGATTGAAGCCACCGGTCTCGACGTCGACGACGACGGGCAGAAAACCGCGAAAGCGCGTGGCCAGAGAGGGAGAGGATGCGTACTCGTGCATGGGCACAGGATACGGGATCGAGGGAAATTTGGCGACGGTGACGGTGAGTCGCCCATGACATGAGGTACGCAGCATGAGCAGAGTGGCGGTACGCACAATGAAACAGGTCTCACGCTGGTGGTGGGTGCCCCTATGGCTGGGTTTGATGATGGCGGCGCAACCCGGCGCGGAAGCCGGCCTGGGCGGTCCCTCGAGCTTGATGAATAAAGGAGTGGGCGCGCAACCGCGCAGTGGCGCGATGCTGTGGAAAATCGAACGCAGCGGATTGCGGCCCAGTTATGTGTTCGCCACCATACAATCGGAGGATCCGCGCGTGGCGGACATCCCGATGGAAGTGGTGCAAGCGTTTCGTGTGACCGACACCTTCGCCATGGAAATGATACCGGATGAAGCGGCCCTGGCGCGCATGAGCGGCTCCATGTTCATCAAGCAAGGTCCCAATTTGAAAGAATTGCTCGGC
>CALZJG010000092.1 GCA_945787555.1 uncultured Chromatiaceae bacterium
GTCGCTCGACGTCCAAGGGCACGACGATGGTATCGCCGGGTTTCATTTCGGATTGGCGGCCAAACCAGCGGCTGGCTTTGCCGGCGATCACCGAGCCATTGGCGCGCACGACATAGATGCGTTTGTTGTCGGCCTTTTTGGTGGTCCCACCGCTCAAGCTGACGTAATCATCGCGCACGATGCCACCACGATACAAATGCGAGGTGGGGTGAAACACTTCGCCGATGACGGTGACTTCCTGGGTCGCGGCAGGAATCACCAAGGTGTCGCCATCCTTCAACACCACATCGGCGTTGTCGCCGCCGTCACTGAGCAAGGCGGGCAGATCGATCACCAAACGGCCGGCCGCCTTGACCTTATCCAGCTGGCCCGCCAGGCTGGTCATGACTTGCAAATCCTGACGCTCTGTCGTTTTCACTTGCGCCGCTTCCAGGCTCACGGCGGCCAAATCTTCCTGCAACCGCAACCGCAACGCATCCATTTGTTCTTGCTCGCGGCGGCGCAGTTCTTCGCGCATGAACACCGCGCCTTCGGCATAGGCGAAGTCGGTCAAGCCGCCCGCCCGCGCCAGCACGCTCTTAAGTGTTTCGCCGCGCCGTATGGGATAACTGCCGGGGAAACGCACTTCGCCGCGCAGGGTCACTTGTTCCTGGTCACGCCACTGCGGCACTTCCTTGACATTGAAATGATCGTGGGCGCGCAGCACTACATCAGCGTCTTGCTGGCCGGCCAAAACCTCGCCGAGATTGACGATGAGGTGTTGGATTTCACGGGACTCACCATTGACGATGTCGTAACGGGTCAGCTCGGCCTCCAAGGTGTAGGCGGCTTCGGTGAGTTGGCCGCCGGCGCGCAGCAGATCGCTGACGCGCATGCCCGCTTCCAACGGATATTGCCCCGGGGCACGTACCCGTCCCGCTACGTTGACGAGTTGCGCCGGCTCGAGATTATTCGCTTGGCGCTGCAACTCTTCGATGATGGGCGCGATGAGTTCGGCCCGCGTATCGTCCATGCCAAAAACAATGACCTCATCGCGGGCCTGAATAGGCGGATTCGTTGAATCGGACGCCGGCTGCTCGTAGGCCGCAGTCAGGCTGGCCGAGAAGACTTGGATTTCACGCCCTGGCTGCAGCTCGCGCCGAATCAGCACATAATCGAGATCCGGCTTGGGCAACAAGTCCTTCACCGCAGGAATGACATCGGTGAGTCGCATCCCCGCCCGCCACTGATAACCACCGGGACGCTGCACATGGCCGGACAAGAGGACGATGTCTTCCATGCGATCGAGTATGGAATGGACCCGCACCACATCGCCGTTTTGCATCGCGGTAGACAGCACGCTGGTCTCGCTGAGATTGACGTCCACCAGGGTCCGTTCACGCCGCTGATTGATGCGCTCCAACTGCGCGCCTTCGGGATAGGCCGTGGCCAACAGGCCGCCAGAGAAGGCCAGCACCTCCTTGAGGATTTTTTCATTCTTGATTTCATAGATAGCGGGGCGCTTGACCTCCCCCGCCACGCCGACGGTCGCACCGATGGGTGGCACGAAGATCACGTCGCCGGGTTGTAAGCGCGCATCGTCACGGGTGTCGCCACGCAATAACAGATCGTACAAATCCAGCCGTGTGACGATGCGGCCGCTGCGCTTCAACTGAATGTCGCGCAGCGTGCCGATGGGTTTGATGCCGCCGCTGACGAACAAGGCGTTGGTCATGGTGGACAAGCCGCTCACGGTATAGGAACCGGGGCGTTCCACATCACCCATCACGAAGATACGGATGGAGCGCAGCGGCCCCATGCTGATATTGGCCTTGACGCCGATCAGTTGGCGCTCGACGCGAGCTAGTAATTGCGCTTTCAATTCCTGAAAGCGCAAGCCCGCCACGCTGACCGGTCCGAGCCCTGGGAAATTGAGAGCGCCGTCGCGCGTCACCGGCAAAGTGTATTCGGCGTTTTCCTTGCCGAATAGCTGCACTTGCAGCGTGTCGCCGGGGCCGATGAGGTAATCCGTCGGTACGGGGATATCGGTGGCGGGCGCGAAGGTGGTGGGCACACCGGCGAACAGATCGTAACCGAATTGCTTGAGAGGTAGATCGACCTTGCGGTCTTCCTCACGGTCAACGCTAGACGATGGATCGCCGGGCACACGCGCCGCCGCCTCGACAGACGAGGTGGATGGCACTGCGCGTGGTGTGACCACTTGCGGAAATTGGGGCGCGGCTGGAGAGGCACCGGCGCCCTGCTGATCGAGCATCTGCAGCGCCTTGGCTTGCTCGGCGGGCGGCAATTGCAGCAAGAGTTGGCGCTGTTCTGCCGAGAGTTCCACCGCCTGGACGGTCCAGGCCATCAACCCTGCCAGAACGAAGGCCAGCGCACTTCTAATGACACCCTTGAATCTCAAGGCGCTCAACCTCCCTGTCGTGATCATGCTGCCGCGGCACTCCCTCACCATTGCCATGATTAACCGCTCGAATTTAGCATAGCGCACTGCGAGAACAAACCTTTAGGGGGTTATTCGACTTCGCCTAAGATCCAACTGAGCACCATAGCCGGTGCCGTCTAGACCGGCAATGCCCGTCGCGAGGCGCGATCGCCCCGCCGCACCTGACATCAAGACCATCTACAACGCCACCACCGCGACCCCATGCGCTTTCATCTCGACTACTTACCCTGTCACCCCGAC